>JAJISE010000034.1 GCA_022848865.1 Candidatus Thermoplasmatota archaeon
CGGGTGTTGATTTTGAACGTTTCAGCCAGCACCCTAATCCGGAGGCATTCCGGGAACATTTCGACATCGCAGACAATGAGAAGCTCATATTGTACGTAGGAAGATTGGCCCAGAAGAAGGGGCTGGAGGACCTGATCGAGGCAGCGCCGTTTGTCATCGAACGGTTTCCAGAGGCCAAGTTCGTGATTGTGGGAGAAGATATGGATCTCGGCGAATGGATGAGAATGGAAATCGACCGAAGAGGCCTGTCCGGAGACTTCCTTCTCACAGGGTTCCTCAAGCAGGCAGACATGCTTGTGTCCGCGTATCATTCCTGCTATTTGCTTGTCCTCCCGTCAGAGTATGAAGCATTCGGTCTCGTTTTGGCGGAGGCAATGGCCTGCGGAAAACCCTGCGTGGCTACTGATGTGGGTGGGATTCCAGATGTCGTGCTGGACGGAAAGACGGGAATGCTAGTGCCGCCAAGGAACCCAAATGAACTTGCTCTTGCCCTGTGCAGAATGCTCTCGGACCCTGAGACTGCAAGGAAGATGGGAATCCTGGGAAGAGAATCGGTGGAAGAGAGATTCTCCTGGTCCAAGGTGGCGGAGAACATGTTGAGGATATATCGGGGCTGATCAGGAGAATTGATCGGCGTGATGACGTCTGTCCCGGAACAACGGCGGGAATGTCATGCCTGACCCTGCCGTCCTAAGGGATGATTCAAGACTTTGGCAAACCCCTTCGCGGAAAAGACATCGAGGGGCCCGAATCCGCACCTCTCTCACACATCCTCAGTCTGGCGGTTATGGGTCACCTTCACAATGTGAAGGTCGGGAGTTCGAATCACTCTGAGCCCACTTCCCATCCACCTGCAATCGGCCTTGATATGCAACCCGCTTGACACTCGTCATTAGACAACCTTTTAAGTCCCTCTCGTTTTTGTACCAGTTGCCATGGCCCTTGAGAAGAAGACCGTCAAGGTTGGAGGGATGACCTGTGCTACGTGCGCTAACACGATCGAGACCGCCCTCTCCAATGTCGAGGGAATCAAGAGCGGAGTCATCAATCTCGCACTTGAGCGGGCCACCGTGATATACGATCCCAAGGTCACCAGTCTCGAGACCATAGGCAAGGCGATAGACGACGCCGGCTATCAGTTCGTCGGCCTTGAGGAGGGCCGAGAGCAGGCCGAGGAGTTCCATCGAAAGGACATGGAGTACAAGAAGAGGATCACCATCTTCGCTCTCGCCGTTGGGTTCCCGATGCTCGCGGTGGGCATGACGTGGGACGTCCTCTCGCTGTCGGACGACGCCGCCCACCTATTCATCCGCAACTTCGTATTCTTCCTCCTTGCGACGTCCGTGCAGTTCTACCCCGGTCTAAAGTTCTACAAGGGGACGTTGAAGGCGTTCAAGAACAGGACCGCCAACATGGACACGTTGATTGCCGTGGGCACGAGCGCCGCCTATTCCTACAGCGTCATCGTCACCTTTCTCCCCGATCTGTTCGGAACCCACGCCGTCTATTACGACACCGCGGCGATGATAATAGGCCTGATACTCCTTGGGAACTATCTCGAGGCCAAGGCCAAGAGCGGCACGTCCCAGGCGATTCGGACGCTGATGGAGCTTCAGGCAAGAACGGCGATGGTTCTCCGAGACGGAATCGAGCGGGAGATCCCTATCGAAGAGGTCGCGGTGGGCGACATCATCCGCGTGAGACCAGGCGAGAAGATCCCCGTGGACGGCGTCGTCCTCGAGGGCAGCTCTTCCGTGGACGAGTCCATGGTCACGGGAGAGAGCATTCCCGTCGAGAAGTCGGCCGGCAGTGCCGTTGTCGGAGCTACGATAAACAAGACAGGAACGTTCAAGATGGAGGCGAGGAAAGTCGGCGAAGAGACAATGCTGGCCCAGATCATTAGGATGGTCCAGGAGGCTCAAGAGAAGAAGGCCCCGATACAGCGGATTGCGGATAGGGTCGCCGCCTATTTCGTTCCCGCCGTCATTTCGATAGCGGTCTTCGCCCTCGTATTCTGGCTCCTCATCGGGTCCAGTATCTGGGCGCCTCGCGCAGGCCTGACGTCGTTCACTTTCTCACTTCTCATCTTCATCTCGGTCATGGTCATCGCGTGCCCTTGCGCACTCGGACTAGCAACGCCCACCGCCATCATGGTCGGCACCGGGTTGGGTGCGAAATACGGAGTCCTGATCAAGGGCGGTGAGGCTCTCGAGACGGCAGGCAAGCTCGACACTATCGTTTTCGACAAGACCGGTACCCTGACGAAGGGAGAGCCAGAGGTCACCGACATCGTCGCTCTGCCCTCATCGACCGAGGATGAAGTGCTCAGACTCGGGGCAATCGCCGAGGCAGGGTCCGAACATCCGCTCGCGGAGTCCATACTCAGAAGGGCAAGGGAGAGTTCCGTGTCCTACGATGAGCCCGATTCCTTCGAGGCCATCCCTGGAATGGGAGTCAGTGTAAGAGCCAGCGAGACGGACATCCTCCTGGGGAACAGGAGGCTGATGGAGACCAAGAACGTGGACACCGGAGCAATAGAGCACCAGCTCCGGAGACTTGAGAGCGAGGGCAAGACGGCGGTCATCGTAGCGAGGAACGGAACGGTCATCGGCACCATCGCGGTCGCCGACACCCTGAAGGACACGTCCGCCAGGGCGGTCAAGGCGCTGAAGGAGAAGGGGATCGAGGTCGTGATGATCACCGGAGACAACGAACGCACCGCCAAGGCCATGGGCCGCAAGCTCGGAATCGACAGAGTCCTCTACGAGGTCCTCCCGCAGGACAAGGCGTCCGAGATAGCCAGACTCCAGCGGGAAGGAAAGAAGGTGGGCATGGTGGGTGACGGGATCAACGACGCCCCAGCGCTTGTCCAGGCCGACGTGGGAATCGCCATTGGTGGCGGGACGGACGTGGCCATCGAGTCCGGTGACATAGTCCTCGTGCGGGACGATCCGCTGGACGTGGTCGCCTCCATGGAGCTGAGCTCCAAGACGATGTCCAAGATCAAGCAGAATCTCTTCTGGGCCTTTGCATACAACACGGCGGGCATTCCGATCGCCGCCGGAATACTCTATCCCACCTTCGGAATACTGCTTGCCCCGATAATCGCGGCCGGTGCGATGGCCTTCAGCTCCGTCTCCGTCGTCACGAACTCACGATTGCTTAAGAGGTATGTTCCAGAAGTCAAGCGGTTGAGAGTCGAGCAGGAAGTGCTCGAACCACCTCGACCGCAGAAAGAGGAGGTGAAACAAGTGGCTATAGACCCCATCTGCAAGATGGAAGTGGATCCGGAGACCGCCGCGGGAGAGTACGAGTACAAGGGCAAGAAGTACTACTTCTGCGCGGTGGGTTGCATGAACAGATTCCAAGAGGATCCGGAGAAGTACATCGAGTAGGGCTATCGAATCCGAAATCTTAATCTGCCCCAAAGCGAATGGGCGAACCAGTGAGGAGGTTGAGATTTCGTCAGATCGCTTCTATCGCCGTGGTCATACTGACTGCAGCTGCTGCTCTGGGCGCCATGCAGAGCTCTTCCGAATCACCCGCTCCCAGGCCGCTCAGTCCCGCCAATGAGACCGTCTTTAGCGGGAACCTGGAGAACTTCTCACTGTCCGCGTCCTTCATGGCGGGCCTGCAAGGAGTGGACGGAGGAATGGAGGAGGCTGAGGACAACGATTACGAGAACACGGACAACACGCTCGAGGGGATCTGGATATGGTGCCGGTACTACAGGGCCACCGGCGACAACGTCTACTTTCCGAACGTGCTCTCAGCCTGGAACTACTCGATGAACAACACTGCCTGGACCGAGGGAGACTCGGGCAGGGTCTACAGCTCCGCCTGGGCGCTCCTGGCCGAGCGGGAATACAGGATGGCTTACGGCCTGACCGATATGATGTGGTACGCGAACCAGTCCGCGACGTACATAATAGGCAGAAACGGGTGGGAGGAGCTGGTTCTCCCGTTCGACGACATCGCCAAGCGCCACATAATGGGCTGGGGAGCCGGCGCGCTCTACAAATGGGCGACGCAACTTGGCAATGCATCCGCCGCTCAAAGCGCCGTGAACATAGGCGATCTCCTGAGGATCGCCATTGAGGGCGACACGAGTCTTCTGAACAGCGAAAGCTGGGCCCTCGCCGGCGGGGCGTCCTTCTGGGGTGTTGCGACGACCTACTTGGCCGAGAATCCCAATGCCACCTGGATAGACACATACGCGCCCCTGATGAAGATCGTGGTCCCAGATCCCGGCTCCGGACCGGGAAGAAGCCAGAACGGATGGGAGGCGTGGTACGCCCTCGGGTGGTGGGCGGCCTTCAACGCCACCGGGAACCAGACGTACCTGGGACACTATCAGAACATCACGGACAGGTTAATCACGAGGGACGGGGACCGCGACGGTGGCGTCCCCACGAATGTGGGGGATCCGGATGACGGGGACGAATCCTGGGTGACAGCCTATCGCGCGTATTTCTGTCTCCGTCAGGGAATCCCGATATACGACCACAGGCCGCCGGGCCCGCCGGAGATCCTTAGCATCGAGGTCACTGACACCGCGAACGTCACGCTCAACTGGAACCTCTCCTCGGACGACGGAGCGGGTACGGGGGACGTGTACGCGTACGAGATACTCTCGTCCGAGATCTTCAACGTATCCGGTGCGGGGTATCAGCTTCTCAGCACCGTCGGGAACGGCACTTCAAGCTTTGTGCACACGGGAGGGGGTTCCGACAAGAAGACACACTTCTACTTCGTTGCTGCGAGGGATTTCGAGGATTTCACATCGGAGTCGGAACAGGCGGTGAAGTTCTCCCGGGACCTCACCCTCGGACCGAACCTTGTCAGCATCCCACTGCTCGGTGGCGATGTGCCCATTGTGGATGCTTTGGCGGGCGTCAGCTATGACACAGTTCGCGCCTACGGCGGCCCTGCCGGCAGACAGTGGTTCCTTCATAGCCCGGGCCGTGAGTACGGCGACCTGACCGCATTGAACAGCTCAATGGCGATCTGGATCAATATCACGGCACCCTCGGAGATCATAATGACCGGTCTCGTTCCGCACACAACGACGATCGCCCTTGAAACAGGCTGGAATCTCGTGGGATTCACCTCCTTCGCGGCGGACTTCTCGGTCTCCTCGTTGAAGTCACAGATTCCAGTCCTCCGTGTCGAAGGGTTCAGCGGAACGGACGTCCCACACCATCTCAGGGTCCTCGCTGACACGGACCTGTTTTCAGCGGGGAATGGCTACTGGGTGAAGGCCGATGCCGACGGCATTGTGACCATCGTGAGCTGACTTGCCCGCGAGAAAACCATAATTAGCGGAGATGGCATACACAAATGGGTGAAACAGAAACAGCTCGAGATCAAACTGCAGAAGGCGCAGCCGTACGTCAAGCCATCCGCCAGATTCGAGCAGTACTCGACGCCAGCCGACATAGCATCGGACATGCTCTGGACAGCATTCATGGACGGGGACATTCAGGGCAAGAGGGTCGCTGACCTAGGCTGCGGCACCGGCATCCTAGGAATCGGCGCCTCTCTCCTCGGTGCGAAGGAGGTCTACGGTGTCGACATCGACGCACACGCCATAGAGGTCGCGATACAGAACGCTGTCAAGCTCAAGGCCAACGTCCATTTCGAGGTGATGAAGGTCTCCGACTTCCACGAGCCCGTGGACACCGTCATTCAGAACCCGCCCTTCGGGGCGCAGACCAGGCACGCGGACATCCCCTTCCTCATGACCGGCGTGAGCGTGGCTGGTGTCATGTATTCCCTTCATCTTCAGGATACTGAGGAATTCGTTCGGAAGAGGGCCGAGGTTCTCGGCTGCTCCGCTGAGACACTAAAACGTTATATATTCGTGATACCCCATACGTACGAGTTTCACACGAAGGAGAAGGTGAGTTTCGATGTCACACTCTTCAGATTCAAGAGAGAATGAGCCGCCAAAGGAGAAGAAACTGGTCTTCCCTGGCGATGAGCTCGCGGTCAGCGAGGAGTACATAGCAGGAGAAGGCACGCTCGATGAGAGGGGCAAGATATACGCCAGCACTGTCGGCATAGTAGAGCTCGACAGCAAGGAGCGCGTCCTCAGGGTGAAGGCCTTCAACCCTCCCATCACGCTGAAGAACGGCGACGATGTGATCGCCGTTATATCGGGAACGAGGGAATCGATGGGAACGGCAGACGTCGTTCAGGTCGAGGGAAAGAAGAGATCCGTGTCCGGAGACACAAACGGGTCCATTCACGTCTCGAAGGTCTCCTCGAGCTATACCAAGTCCGTCAAGGGAGAGTTCTATATCGGCGATATCATACGCGCAAAGGTCATTTCGACAGACCCCTCACTTCAGCTGGCGACAACAGGGAAGAGATACGGCGTCTTGAAGGGCTTCTGCACCCAATGCAGGATCCCTATGATAAGAAAAGGAAACACCCTGTACTGCGAGAGCTGCGATTCCACCGATCGGAGGAAGATATCCAGCGACTACGGTGACACAATGGTCGAAACGGAAAAGGATATGAAGCCTCGCGAGCATATGGATGAGAAGGAAGTGCCATGAGCGACGAGACCAAGGAACTCCTAGCTGAGATACGAAGGATGCGCGCCGAGCTCCAAGAAGTCAGAGACATCGTGAACACGCTCTTCAGCATGGTCATCGAGGTTGACCTCGATGAGGAATTCGAGGCCTTCCACGATCCGAAGTCCAACCCTTCTATGTACAACTGACATGTCGGGGGTTCTCGAATTCGTGCGACGCCACCGAGAGTGGCGGTCCGAGTGTATTAATCTCATAGCCTCGGAGAACGTGACGAGTGAAGCTGTCCGGCAGCTTCTGGCTTCCGATTTTGGCCACCGCTACACGTTGCCTCTGAACACGGATCTCCATGGCGTTTTCGTGGAGAACGCCTACAGGGGCACGAGGTATGTCGACGAGGTCGAGAGCTACGGCGAGGACCTCGCCAAGGAGATCTTCGAATGCGGCTTTTCGAGCTTGAAACCCCTTTCCGGTCACGTCTCCTCCATGCTGATGCTTCTTTCCTGTTGCGGAAAGGGCGAGACCATCCTGACCATCAGCCCCGAGGATGGAGGGTACGACGGCTACGCCTCGGAGAACGTACCGCAGATGCTTGACATGAAGTGCGAGTACCTCCCCTTCGACGGCGCCGCGGCGAACATCGACTACGGCATGGCAGCCGACAAGATAAGGGACGTCTCGCCGTCCATTGTTGTTGTGGGCACGAGCTTCCTCCTGTTCCCTTACGACCTGAGGAGGCTCAGGGACGCCTGCAGCGACGTGGGAGCGACCCTTGGCTACGACGCCTCCCATGTACTCGGGCTGATCGCTGGCGGCGAGTTCCAGACCCCCTTCCAGGACGGCGTCGATGTCGTCATAGGCAGCACGCACAAGTCATTCTTCGGCCCGCAGGGTGGCATCTTCCTGACCACTGACGAAGACATCTTCGAGGAGGCGAAGAAGAACATCACGTGGAGAGTTCTCGACAATGCCCACTGGAACCGCATCGCCGCACTCGCACTCGCACTCGAGGAGATGAAGAAGTTCGGGAAGGAGTATGCCCAGAAATGTGTCCGCAACGCCTCCGTTCTCGCAAAACAGCTGCACGAGCACGGCGTCCCCGTACGATATGGGAGCGAAGGTTTCACTCGCTCCAGTCAGGTGTTGCTGGACAGCAGCAGGATCGAGGAAGAACTGGGCACGAGGATAAACGACCTGGCGATCAGGCTTGAGGAGTCGAACATCATCATCGATGCTGTCGGCAGAATGGGAGTCAACGAGATCACCAGGCTCGGCGCGGACGAGGCTCACGTGGCGGACCTGGCATCTCTCATCTCACGCTGCATCTCGGGCGAGAACGTCCTTGCCGAGGCCAAGAAGCTGAGGGAGAGGCTCTCCATCCAATACTGCTTCTGACGTCCCCGTCAAGCGACAATATGATATTCGGTGATGCAATCTGAGTCTCGTGAATGTAGATATGGAGAGATACAACCGTCAGCTCGTTCTTCCTCAGATCGGGGAGGACGGACAGCGGAAGTTGATCGGCGCCAGAGTTGCCGTGATCGGCCTGGGTGCTCTCGGCTCCCTCAGTTCCATCCTCCTCGCACGCGCCGGAATAGGACACATCGTCCTAATCGACAGGGACGTCGTTGAGCTCGACAACCTCCAAAGGCAAGTCTTGTACGGTGAGCGCGATCTTGGCGAGGCAAAGGCAGTCGTGGCGGGGAGGAGGATAGGAGAGATGAACTCGTCCGTGGAGGTCCAGCCCTTCCCGTCTGACCTGATCCCGAAGAACGTCGATGACATGCTCGCTGGCGCGGACATCGTCGTCGACGGCCTCGACAACATGAAGACGAGATTCGTCGTCAACGACTACTGTGTCAAGAACGACATACCGTTCGTCTACGGCGGCGCCGTGGCAACATACGGAATGACGATGACGATTGTCCCCAACAGGACGGCGTGCTTTGAGTGCCTATTCCCATCTCTGCCGCCCGCCGGGTCAGTGGCCACATGTGAAACTGAAGGCATTCTCAATACGGTCCCCGCGACGGTGTCCTCGCTCCAGGTCGCCGACGCAATGAAGCTCATCCTTGGAGAGGAGGTCGGAGGCAAGCTCTTGACGTACGACGCCTGGCTGCGCGAGATCAATGAGCTGGACATCTCCAGGAACGAGGATTGTCCTTCCTGCGGGAGGAAGGAGTTCCGATACTTGACCGAGGACGATGCCGATCTCGCCGTCTCGCTCTGCGGGACAAACAGCGTCTCGATCAGTGCGAAGCGGACGGAGCGTATAGACTTCGACTCCTTGGAAGCCCGCCTCGCGAAGGTCGGGGACATACGCAGGGGAGAGGACATCCTCAAGTTCGCTGTCGATGAATACAAGATGACGATCTTCCAGGACGGTCGGGTGCTCATCTCGGGCACAGGGGACACCGCCAAAGCCAGGTCGCTGTATTCCAGGTTCATAGGAGACTAGATGCGATGAAACTCATCTCCCTTCTGTCCGGAGGCATCGATTCTCCGGTTGCGACGTACCTGATGCTGCGAAGAGGCGATCAGTGCTTGGCTCTTCACTTCGACAACCAACCCTTCACCGATGAGAGCCAATTGGGAAAGGCAAAGGACCTGGTGAGGTGTTTGCAGGAGTATTCCAGTGAGAGGATACCCTTGTACATCGTCCCTCACGGAAAGACGCAGATCGAGTTCGCCCGAAATGCCATACGCCGGTTCGGATGCGTCTTCTGCAGAAGGATGATGTTCCGCATCGGCGAGAGGATCGCCAGAAGGGAGGGGTGCGAAGCGTTGGTCACCGGCGAATCCCTCGGTCAGGTCGCTTCACAGACGCTTCCCAACATCGTCGTCGAGGAGGAAGCGGTCGACATCCCCATCCTGAGGCCGCTCATCGGATTCGACAAGCTGGAGATAGAGAGAATCGCCAAGGAGATCGGCACGTACGAGATCTCGATCAGACCCGGGCTCTGCTGCACGATTGTCCCGGATAGGCCAGCGACGGTCTCTGGCATCGAAAGGATCAGAGAGGAAGAGATGAAGGTGGGTGTCGAAGAGCTCGTCGAGAACGCACTGGCGGAAATGGAGGTCCAATGACCTACTATCTGCTGGAGCCTTGCAGGACGTCGGCAGGTTTCATGTCAACACTGAAGGGGGAAGTCAGGCTGGACCTCGGGAGGACGGCCTCACTTCTCAGAGACGCGGACTACGAGGTCACCGACGCCGGCCCTCTCCTCGTCGTCAAGAAGGAAGTCGAACTCACGCTGTACCGGAACGGGAAGACTATTGTGAAAACGAACGACAGGGAGGAGGCGGAGAGGTCGGTGAGCGAGATCTACTCCCTCATTCTTCCGGAGCGCGGTGAGACTCGATGAAAGCTGTGCTGGACTCCTCGGCCCTCCTCGTGGGCAAGTATCCGGAGATGGATGAGATGCTCACAACGCCCGATGTCATTCGAGAACTGGAGAAAAAGGGGATGACATCCGAGCTCCACTCCTTCATCGAGGTGAAGCTCAGGGTCGCTTCACCGTCGGAGGAGGGAATGGGACGGGTCATGGAAGCATCCCTGGAAAGCGGTGATTCCGAGAGGCTGTCACAGACGGACACTGGGCTCCTGGCGCTCGCTTTGGACGAGAAAGCGACCATCCTCACCGACGACTACTCGATCCAGAATCTCGCCATGGTGTTGGGAATCGATTACAAAGGTGTCATGTTTCCAGAGATCACGAAGAGAGTGTCCTGGCGGTATCGATGCGTGGGCTGTGGAAGGAGATACGAGGACCACTCTGAAGTCTGCGAAGTTTGCGGTTCAAGGTTGAGAACCTACAGGAAGGAAGAGGAGAACATAGAAAAGCAGAAGTAGTCGTTGGACTTGGTTAGGGCTAGGCTCAGAGAGCATCAAGGGTCTGAAGACATGAGACTCACATTCGTGTGGCAGGACTGTGTTGTGGTTGGGAGCAATGGTTCGAATCTGATCACCAATCCTTGCTTTCCCAGTACGCAGAAGGCCGTCAGCCTTGACGATCTTCCCCGCCTCGATGGAATAATCGTAACGCATCCCGGAGTGGACACACTCTCATGGCAGGTCCTGGAGCCAGTGAGAAGGACCATTCCCGTGGTTTGTCCCCGCGGAACCGAGAAGAGGCTCAAGAAGCGCGGGTTCGTGAACGTGTACGAGGTCCAGCCGGGAAGGGCCTTCAAAATCGGGGACACGAGGGTGGTGACTCTCCCCTCCAAGCATACGAGGGAGTCCTTTGGTGTTCTGTTCTCCTCCGCCAAGAACGTGTATTTTGCGGGTCCGACTCTCCTCTTCGAAAAGATGGCCGCAATCGGAAACACGTATGAGATAGACCTTGCACTTCTGCCCGTCGGCGGGAGAATCCGTGGAGGACGCAGCGTGATGGATCCGGACGAGGCCGCGGACGCGGCGGCCCGCCTGAAGGCCAAGTCTGCCGTCCCTATACATTGGCACCCCACTCGCATCGGGGAAAACGAGGTTCGACCCCCTGGAACCCCCGAGGAGTTCCAGAAGGCGGTCAGAGAGAGGAAGCTGAGGACCAGAGTGAGGGTCCTCCGGCCGTCGGATGCGATAATAATCTGACTACTCGCCGTATCTCCTCTGTCTCATCTGGTATGACCTTATCGCCCTCAGAAAATCCAGTTTTCGAAAGCCAGGCCAGTATACGTCGACGAAGTACAGCTCGCTGTAGGCCAGCTGCCACAGGAGGAAGTTGCTTATCCTCTCCTCCCCCGAGGTCCTCAGGATAAGGTCGGGATCTGGAACGTCCGCCGTGTACAGCTTGGACGCGAAGGTCTTCTCGTCTATGCTGTCAACCGAGATCCTCCCATCCTTCACGTCCTGAGCGAGGCTTCTGATGGCAGTGATGATTTCTTCCCTCCCTCCGTAGGCGATGGCGATGTTGTAGAAGTAGTTGTTATAGTCCTTGGTCATCTCCTCTGCATACTCTATCGCCTCCCTCACGTCCTTTGGGAGAAGATCCCTTTCTCCCAACACCCTGACCCTTATGCCGTACTCGTGGACTCTATCGTCCTCACCGATCCTCCTGAAGTTCTCCGCGAAGAGGCTCATGAGATGACTGACCTCCTTCTTGCTTCTCTTAAGGTTCTCCGTGGAGAAGGCATAGACCGTGAGGACCTTGACGCCGACATCGAGGCACCACTGAAGAACCTCCTTGAGCTTGTCCCCTCCCTTCTCATGCCCGACGTTGGGATCGATGCCCAGGTCTCTTGCGAACCTTCTGTTCCCGTCCATGATTATCGCGATGTGTCTGGGGATCTTGCCGCTCTCGACCTGCATCTCAAGCCTCTTGACGTAGGCCTGATAGGCGGTGTCGGATATCATCCGCGTGATTTCGCTAGCCATCTCTTCTCGAAAATCCTTCACCGACTATTTCTATCTTCCCATGCCTATGGTGAGACATCTGGAACGGTCTCGGAAGCTTGAAATAGGTGGTGGCGTAATCTGGCCTTACATAGCTTCCAGGCAGTGCAAGAAATGAAGTACAGGGATTACGTGGAGATCTCCAGCCGCCTGCAGAGACCATCGGACATGAACGTCATCGCCCAGAGCAGGGGACTGGACAAAGAACTGCTTATGGTGCTCTACACACAGAACGTCGTCAGGGATGCTACGAGGAGGTTCTATCAGGTCAAGAGAAGGGCACCCAAGTTGCTCCATCTCTGGAAGAGCGGTAAATCCTTTCGTCAGATATCTGAGACGTTCTCATTCCCACCGATTCTGATGGCCCTGCTGATAATGCAGGAGAACAAGATCTCCCGGAAGCGTTTCTGGAAGATGGCCCTCAAGCCTGAGGACATCAAGGACAACAGGCTCCGACAAGACATCAAGAATGCGTGCAAGGCCGATCTCGTTTACTCTCCAGAAGGTATCGAGAGACAGAGGGAGAGGGGCAGATGGGGAGAAGCCAAACTGAACGAGTGGCTGGACAAGAAGAACATCGAGTACCGGACCGAAGCGGAGCTTCGAGGTAAGTACAAGAAGACTCCGGACGCCCTTTTCCACAAACCTCTCAGGTTGGACGGCTCCGACCGGATGTGGATAGAGTCCAAGGCAACATTCGGAGACCCAGTCGAGCTCAAACGGCACGTGAAGAAACAGCTGCAACCGTACCGGTCCATGTTCGGGGAGGGGCTGGTCGTCTACTGGTTTGGCTACGTCGAGGATGCGCGAGTAACCATTCCCGAAGGGGTCGCCGTAATGGACGATAGGTTTTTCGAACTCTGACTCCGCCAGAGCCTGACCCAAATGCTTATAGCCCCATTGTCTTTACTTCGAACGAATGGGACCCTACAGAAGGGGAGGCAACAGAAGGGGCGGTTCTGATGGAATTGTCAGGGTTAGGCTCCCCAAGGGCAGACTCGGGGAGATGTTCGCGATCGCCGATCAGCTCCTTGGCGCGTCGAAGATTAGGATTGCGTGTGCGGATGGGAAGTCAAGGCTCGGCCGCATCCCGGGAAAGCTCAGGAAGAGGATGTGGATACGCGAGGGCGATCTCCTGATCATCCTGCCGTGGGAGTTCCAGGATGAGAAGGCGAACATACTGTACAGGTACACGAGGACTCAGGCGACCCACCTCAGTCGAAGGGGGAAGATCCCACAGCTTGTCGACATCTTCTAGCACAATAGCTTAAATATTTTCATCAGCTTAGATGCATTGGCTTTCTCTTATCAGCGAGAGATTGTCCGAATGTGACCAGGAAGAGACCCCATGGTGGACGAGAAGAAACTGAGATTGATGGACACGAAGATAGATTCATGGCGGATAAGAGTGAAGGATGCCGATGATCGGAAGACCCTCGATGAGGTGTTCGACCGCGCGACCCTTATGAACGTATACAAGTTGTTCAAGGAGGGGATCTTCGATTCGGTGGACTTCCCCATATCCACGGGCAAGGAGGGCAATGTCTTCAAGTGCTCCGGGCCCGACGGAAGCGTCGCGCTGAAGGTCTACAGGATATCGACGGCCACGTTCAAGCACATCTCCAAGTACATCGTGGGAGACCCCAGGTTTGGCGGTGTCCAGAAGAACCGCAAGAAGGTCATCCACATGTGGGCGAGGAAGGAACACCGCAACCTCGAGAGGATGACATCTGGCAAGGTCCGAGTGCCCAAGCCACTGTACTGTCTCAACAACATGATCGCGATGGAGTACATCGGGACCGAGGAGATGCCAGCACCCCTTCTGAAGGACGTTTTCGTCAACTCCCCGGAGGAGGTCTTCGACGATATTGTGGAGAACCTGAGGAAGATCCACGAGGTCGGTCTCGTGCACGGCGACCTGAGCGAGTACAACATCCTGATGGATGACGACACGCCCGTGATAATCGACGTGGGCCAGGGAGTTCCTCTTGAACACGCGATGGCCGAGGAGTGGCTGCAGAGGGACCTTGCGAACATCACGAGGTACTTCGTGAAGCTCGGAGTGGAGACAGACGTCGAGGACGTCAACAAGCGAGTGAGGGGTGAATGATGCTCTACGTCAAGATACCTATGAAGAGGGTCGGCGTGCTCATAGGGGAGAACGGCGAGACCAAGAAGAAGCTGGAAGAGGCCACGGGGGTCAAGATAGTGATCGACTCCGAGAAGGGTGAGGTCACCATAGACGAGAAGCAGGCCGAGGACCCGTCCAACGCGCTGACGGTCCAGGACATCGTCAAGGCCATCGGAAGGGGGTTCTCCGAGGAAAGGGCATTTCGCCTGCTCGATGATGAGATCTTCCTCAGGATGTTCGATGTCAGGGACTTCGCAGGCAAGAACGCGAAGAGGGTCAGGCAGGTCCGTGCGCGGTTGATTGGAACGGGGGGCAAGACAAGAAGGCTCGTCGAGGAGCTCACTGGTGTCGACGTCTCCATATACGGCAACACGGTCGGATTGATCGGCGACGTCGTTCAGCTCGGAGTAGCGGAGAGGGCCGTCGAGATGCTCTTGGAGGGAAGCAAGCACGCAGCCGTCTACCGTTTCATGGAGGGAAGCCGCGCCTCCTTGAGGATAGCAGAACTCGGTTTTTAACTGGAATCTATTCAGCAAGAGATAAATAGGTGCTCGAAATGTGTGGTTGGTCGCTCTAGTAAGGAGGATTCGAAGATGAAACGTGAGGAGAGAATGATTCTTTGGTTCAGAGAGATCAGGAAGGAGGACGTTCACTTGGCGGGCGGGAAGGGGGCCTCTCTCGGTGAGATGCTCGTGAACCTGCCGACCGTTCCCGTTCCAGACGGTTTCGCTGTGACCACAAACGCCTATAAACTGATGATCAAGAAGACAGGTCTGGACAAGTTCATAGAGGATACGCTTTCCGACCTCGACACGCACGACATCAAGAACCTGCAAGAAAGGGGGAGGAAGATCAGGAATGCATTTCTGCGCGCCAAGATGCCCCCTGAGTTGGCCTCGGAAATCGAGGACGCGTACCAGAAGCTCTGCGAGGAGTCAGGGGTCAAGAACGTCGACACCGCGGTCCGGAGCAGTGCGACGGCCGAAGACACGGTCGACGCCTCCTTTGCGGGCCAGCAGGAGACGTATCTGAACGTGCGCGGGTCCGAAAGCGTCGTGCGCGCCGTTCAGGAGTGTTTCTCCTCGCTCTTCACGGACAGAGCGATTTCCTACCGAGTGGACCGGGGCTTCTCCCATCTCGACAGCTACCTCTCCGCCGCTGTCCAACTCATGGTGAGGTCCGATCTGGCATCCGCAGGAGTGATGTTCACTCTGGATACCGAAACCGGGTTCAGGAACGTCGTCTACATCAACGGATCGTACGGTCTGGGGGAGTACGTCGTCCAGGGTACGATCAATCCCGACAGCTTTTACGTGTTCAAGGAGACGGGAAAGGTCATCGACAAGAAGCTCGGACTGAAGGATAAGAAGCTCGTCTACGCCCGGGGCGGCGGGGTCCTTGACAGGACCGTTCCCCCCTCGCAAAGGATCCGATTTGTCATCTCTGACGAGGAGGCGGAGCTGCTCGCCTCCTGGGCAATCGAGATCGAGAAGCATTACGGAATGCCCATGGACATCGAGTGGGCGAAGGACGGCAGGACGGGACATCTCTTCATCCTCCAGGCAAGGCCAGAAACAGTCCATGCTGCGAAATCCGGAAGCGTCCTGGTGACGTACAGGCTGAAGAAGAAGGGAAAGGTCGTCGTCGAAGGCGAGGCGGTCGGCGAGATGATAGGTCAGGGAAGGGCAAACGTCATAAGCTCAGTGAAGGAGATCGGCCGCTTCAAAGGCGGAGAGGTCCTGGTCACGAGCTCGACGAACCCCGACTGGGAACCGATCATGAAGAAGGCCGCGGCAATCGTCACTGACACGGGCGGCAGGACCTGCCACGCGGCGATAGTCTCCAGAGAGCTGGGGATTCCATGCATAATCGGGACCGAGGACGGCAGCCAGAACATCAAGCAGGGCTCCGACATCACAACGGATTGCTCGGAAGGACGGGGGCTTGTCTACGACGGCCTCCTGGACTACGATGTCCGACACCTCGAGATCGAGAAGATGCCCAAGACGCGGACCCAGATCATGGTCAATGCCGGCATCCCGGAGCTCGCGTTCACTCAGGGACAGCTCCCGCACAACGGCGTGGGGCTGGCAAGAGAGGAGTTCATCATAAACTCGCACATCCAGATCCATCCGCAAGCGCTGCTGGACTACAAGAAGCTCTCGAGATTCGTCAAGGATGGCTACAAGAAGGAGTTACAGAAGGCCGGAAAGGACACCGAGAAGAAGAAAGAGATCCGTGACAGGAAGGAGTACTACGAGGAAACCCTCGAGACGATCGACAGGCTCACCCTGGGATACAAGGACAAGGCGCAGTACTTCATCGACAAGCTCGCCTACGGGATTGCACGTATAGGAGTGGGCTTCCATCCTCACGATGTCATCGTGCGTCTCTCCGACTTCAAGACCAACGAATACGCGAATCTCATCGGCGGTCGATACTACGAACCCGAGGAATCAAATCCGATGATAGGATATCGCGGTGCCAGCCGTTACTACTCACCGGAGTTCAAGGACGCCTTCGCTCTCGAGTGCAAGGCACTGCACAAGGTCAGAGGTGAGATGGGAGTGAAGAACGTCCTGGCAATGGTCCCCTTTTGCCGCACGCCCGAGGAGGCAAGAAGGGTCATCAGGCTCATGGCAAGGAACGGACTCAAGCAGGGCAAGGACGGCTTCCAGGTCTACGTCATGTGCGAGATCCCCAGCAACGTCATCCTGGCGGAGGAGTTCGCGGAGATATTCGACGGCTTCTCGATCGGTAGCAACGACCTCACCCAGCTGACCCTAGGTCTGGACAGGGACAGCGAGCTCGTCTCACATCTCTTCGACGAGAGGCACAACGCCGTCAAGAAGATGCTCTCCAGCGTGGTTCGAACGGCGAGGAAGATGAAGAAGAAGATTGGGATATGCGGACAGGCCCCTTCGGACTGGCCGTCCATCGCGGCGTTCCTGGTGAAGGAGGGGATCAACAGCATGTCCCTCAACCCGGACACTTTGGTCAAGACCCGGGCGTTCGTTTATGCCACGGAATGGGCACTCGGTAAGAAGAAGGACATATTCACGATGACGCTGAAGGAGATCCGTTCCATACCTGGGCTCCAGGACCCGCTCAAGATGACCGTGCACACATTCGAGTGGAAAAAGGGGAAACGGGTGGAAAAGACTCATGTATCTCATAAGCCTCTATCTGAGTACGTAATCGCGATGAGGTCTCAGGAGACCTGAGGGCTCGGATCAACGGAGCCATTCAATGGATTCGCTTCCGCCTGGACTAGCAATACCGATTTTAGTCCTCGTATCCTTCGTACCTGCGATAATCTACGTCATCTGGGTCAGACGCTCTGAGAGGTACGAGGTCGAGCCCTGGAGGCAGATCGCGAAGGTCTTCCTCTGGGGAGCTATCGTCGCCGTGATAGTCTCGATCATACTGAGCACGCTCGTGGTCTACGTTCTCGGGGAGACGATACAGCGACAGTACGACTTCCTTCGACCCGAGTCTACCATTTGGATTCTTCTGCTCTTCTCCGTCGTTGCGCCCATGGTAGAGGAATTCGCCAAGGGCATGGGAGTCTACACTGTCAGGGAATCGATAACGGAAGCCGAGGACGGAATGGTCTACGGAGCGGCCAGCGGTCTCGGGTTCGCTGCCACTGAGAACGTGCTTTATGGTCTCGCGGCTTACCTCATGATCGCGGATTTTCGAGCCTCGATCATCCTGATACTCGTGAGGTCCATATCCTCCTCTCTGCTGCACGCGAGCGCATCGGCTGTCATGGGGTACGGTGTGGGACGGAGCGTGCTGTTCAGAGGGGCCGCCGTCCTTCCGTACTATCTCCTGGCCGTCTTCATGCACGGCGTGTTCAACTATCTCGCAGCGTTCGAGATCATATACGAAGACCCGACGGCGGTTCTGTACGGCTTCTCTCTCGCCATCATATTCGCGGTCGCGGCCTTCAGCCTCGTCAGGTACGGCATCCGAGCAAAGGACCACAGATAGCTTCTTTTCATCTCCTGCGTTTAGGGAAGGAGAGATGAAGAAGGAGTTCGAGCTCGAGGGAAGTACGTATTCGAACAACAAGGATGACTTCAAGAGGATACTGAGGAAGTACGGTCTGCGGTGGAAGGGCTCGCTGGGAAATTTCGAATGGATTGGAACGGACGACAAGGTCACGGCTTATTTCGACAGGGACGAAGAAAGGGGCGTCACGCTGAAGTCCCGGCTCGTCTGGGAGGGGAAGCGGAAGTCGGATTTCCTCTCCGAACTCGCTGATTGGGTCAAGAGCTTGGAAGGTGCGCCCGCGAGGAGAGGAGGACCTACCAAGGGTGCGAAGCAGAAGGTTCAGAGAGAGCTCGAATTCTGGGACAAGATCCACGGGCCTCCTGTCGAGGGCATGAAGGCAGAGGGCAGGCCCGAGTCGTGGATCTCCAAGGATGTCGAAGAGTGGAAGGCGAAGAGAAAAGAAAAGGAGAAGGAACTGAAGCGGAAGTACTCCTAGGCCGCCTCGAAGCCGGACTCCTCGGTCAGAAACGGGTCATAGCACTCGAAACAGTACCCGTGCCTCCTGTCCCTCGGAAGGAGAATAAGCCGGCAACCGCATTTTCTGCAGGAGCCATCTCTATCAGTGTCGTTGGGAAATTCCCTAGTATCTGGACGCAGCTTCATTGCCTTTCCCCCTCTCAACAAAACCTGCAGGGAGAGGAATAAGAGGAGGATATTAAAACGTTTGTGAACGCCTTTTCAGGACCCTTACAGTTGTCGTTTCGATTACCCTTATAAACCCGCATATTCTTCACCGTCTGTTGAGTTCGATTGAGGGAGCCCGGGAGAGAAAGCGCTGCAATTTCATCACTGCTGAGGGAATCGATGGTTGCGGTAAGACGACAATCTCCAAGTTCATCTCCGAGTGGTTGCGTTCCGAAGGGTCCGACGTGGTCCTTACCGTTGAGCCCACGACGACGTGGATAGGTGAGTCCGTCAAGAGGGGCTTCTCTGAAGGCGTTCACGCCTTCACGGAGGCCTTGCTGTTCATGGCCGACAGGGCCCAGCATACGCTCCAGATCGAGGAGTGGATCTCGGAGGGGAAGATCGTCGTCTCCGACAGATACATCGACTCTACGCTCGCGTACCAGGGAGCCTCACTTCAGGCTGAAGGGATGGAGGACGCAGTGGAGTGGCTGAAGAACGCGAGCGCGCCATACGTGCTCGTTCCCGACATCACGTTCCTCCTGCAGGTCGACCCCGAGATCGCAATGCAGAGGATTTCGAACCGCTCGAAGATAACCAAGTTCGAGAAGCTCGACTTCCTGGTCGAAGTCGACAGTGTGTACAAGAGCCTGTCAGAATCCGATGAGAGGTTCCGAGTGGTCAACGCATCTCAGACATTGGACGGTGTCAAAGAGGACGTCGTCAGAATCCTGGAATCCGAGTTCTAGTTTATGCGAACCCGTATGCTCCGTTGCCGTTTGCTGTATCATTCTCTTTCAGGAACGCCTTGGCGAATAGCGTGGCATTCGCGTAGTTGCCCCGCTGAAGCTCGATGAGGAAGGCCTTTCCGAAGAGCGCCTTTCTTTTAGCTCTCGCTGAGCCTAGGAGCATCGATATAAAAAGGAACTTTCGAGATATAATAAGACTGTTCCACCGGAATCATATGTGATATTCACGATTCGCTCTCTCCAAAAGCTTTTAATTCGCTGACCCCATTAAGACTCAATGGGGTGCACCGATGGTACCGTCCTTTGATCAGGTAGCAGAATCCATATCCCACGCGGATACTCCCGCCGAGGCTGTAGGAATCGTCTACGGCGACGTTGGGAGCCTTTCTCTGCGGTGCACGGTGACGGAGCACCTCGCAAAGAACGAATACGTTCAGATCCACCACGAGATATGCGGGTACGTGCTGGGTCAAGTGGATGACATTCAAAGGAAGACGGATCTCTCCATCGAGAGGGCCCAGGAGATGTCCAAGGGCCACGACATCGAGATAGAGGAAAAGGTCATCGCGGTGGTCTCCATCATCGGCTTCCGGGACGACAGGGATCTACTGCAGGTCCCCCACACACCCTTCCGCGCAGGCGAGGCCGTTTACCGGGCCACCGAGGACCTGATATGCGAGATCATCGGGCTCAACAAGGACGAGAGGAAAGGTGCATACCTCGGCATGCTCAGCGGCCACGATGTCCAGATCCTTGTCGACATCAACTCTCTCGTGCAGAGGCACGTCAGCATACTGGCAAAGACTGGCGGGGGGAAGAGCTACGCCGCGGGGGTTCTGATCGAGGAGTTCATGAAGCACGACGTGACGACAGTGATAATCGATCCCCACGGTGAGTACACGTCCATGAAGATGCCCGCCGAGCACACGGATTCGATGAAGAGATTCGACGTGTCCCCGAAGAGCTATCGCAGCAAGATAATGGAATTCTCTCCCGACACGAAGGTCAACCCGGATGCGAGGCCGCTCAGGTTCACGCTGAAGAACCTCGACGCCAGGGAGATCATCGGCCTCACGAATCTGAAGAGCGTCCGCGCCAACCTGTTGTCGTTGAGGAGAGCCCTCGACATCCTCAAGAGCGGGGGCAAGGACTACGACCTCGCGGACATCATTGCCATCCTGGATAGCGAGGATGATCCGTCGAACTCGAGCCTGATCAACGAGCTTGAGTATCTGAAGGAGGTCGAGATATTCGCTAAGGAGGGCACGAAGATCGATGATCTGATCTCCAAGGGCGGTACATCGATCATGAACCTGAAGGGTGCGGCTCCCGACATCCAGGAGCTCATAGTCAACCGGCTTGCGACAGCGCTCTTCGAGCTCAGAAAGCTCAACAAGATCCCGCCGCTCATGCTCGTCATGGAAGAAGCACACAATTTCTGCCCGCAGCAGGGAACGGCCGCTTCCTCCAAGATATTGCGAACGATCGCCTCGGAGGGGAGGAAGTTCGGTCTCGGACTGCTCGTTCTGTCGCAGAGGGCCGCGAAGATCGACAAGAACGTCCTGAGCCAGTGCAACACACAGATCATCCTGAAGCTGACCAACCCGAACGATCTGAAAGCCGTCGTTGCCTCCGTCGAAGGCCTGACCTCGGGGATGACCGATGAGATCCAAAGGCTCCCGATAGGCGTTGCTCTGGTCGTGGGAGGGAACATTACGTCCCCGCTCTTCGTCGAGGTAAGGCCGAGGGAGTCCGAGCACGGTGGGCAGTCCATCAAAGTGATCGAGGGCTAAAAGGATTAATACGGTCCTGTGGATGGGGTCATCGGTGTCCATTTTGGAGATAGGATCAGACCTCGTGGAAAAGGACATTGAGATCACGCGTAAGGCTCTCGACAAGGTGATAGTCGCGGCGCCTGAGAAATCGCACCTTCGAAAGGTCGCCGAGGATTTCCTTCTGATGAGCACATCCTATTTCAAGGACGCGATCCACTTCTATGAGAAAGGGGACCTCGTGAACGCCTACGGATGCATCAACTACGCGCACGGTTGGCTGGACGCGGGTGCCAGGCTGGGTCTCTTCGAGACGGGAGGGGACAACAGGCTCTTCACTCTCCTGGAGTAGGGGAGACGAGGCGCGCACCCTCGTTGTCGATGGGGCACACGAAGGTCTTGCCGAAATCAAGAAGTCTGTATCTCAAGTTCTCCGCCTCGCCCACGGCGAAGACCGAGTTCCCGAGCATCGACATGCTCGCCCTTCCGAACTCCTTGCAGCTCTCGACAGCCTCTTCCACCGCCTCCGGGATGAGCTCCGATTCCCTGGCGAACTCGAGGGAGAGGTGAAGGAAGTTGTCCAAGGACGTCTCGTTCAGGAACGTGTTGACATACTGCCGCCCGATCTTGCTTATCCTGGCCACGATTGCCTCATCCGACAGGACATCCCTTGTAGAGAGCGGAGGACCTACGACGCAAAGGACGACGTCGCCGTCCCTCTCGAACCTCTGGAACTCTCCGTGTGGTTCCGCGCCGGGCTCCGTCCTCACGACCAGCCCCCCAACGGACTGGGGAAGAACGTCGCCGAGCCCTGTCATGCACTCGACCTCCGCTTTGTGGGCCGCTCGGACTACCTCGTCCCGGGGCAGACCCAAGCCCAGGGCCTCGTTGACCGCGATCACGGAACTCAACGCTCCCGCCCCGCTCATCCCAAATCCCTGGGACACGGGCAGCTGAGCCTCGCTATTGACATCGATGTGCACGTCCCGCTCGATGCAAAGGTTCTCGATCGCCCTCTTCGTCACGGGCGCCTCGGATGGCTGACCGCCTATCCTCACGTCGACCGAGGTCGCGTCTGACTCGGTGGCGACCACGCCCGTGTGAACTCCGAGGGAAATGCATATCCCCACTCCTCTGGAGCCCATCTTGTGAGGGTCCTCGTCAGGACAGACCTCGAAAATGCCCGTGATGTGCCCGGGACAGAAGGCGACGGCATCATAGGCCATGTAAGGCAGCGCTCCATATGTGGTGTGCCAGTGTTGCCTTCGTGCCGGATGCGCTCTTCGAGGCTCCGGACTTGTCCAGGAGAACGATCTTGGCGGGCTCGCGGCCTATCGTCTTGACGTCGTTCGCGATGATCAGGTCCAGCTTCGCGCTCTTCAGTTTCTCGAGCGCCCTCTCCCTCATCTCGGGCTCGGAGAGCCTGGATTCCAGCTTGAAGCCGATGATCTTCGTCCGCTTGCTCTTTCTCCTGATGGCGTCGATGATCTTTGGCGTCGGTGTCATCTCGATCGTCAGCGACTTCTCCTTCGAGCTTATCTTGCCCTTGACCTTCTTCGGGCGGAAATCGGATATCGCCGCCGGAACGGCGCAGTAGTGGCACTGGATGTTCTTGACAAGCTTCGAGAGGTCCGAGACAGAAGTGAACCTCCTGACCTTGACGAAGGGCGGTGGACCGACCTCGGCCTTGCCCATCCATAGCTCGACCGTTGCACCACGCTCGTAGGCGTCCTTCGCAAGCTCCACGCCCATGCGGCCTGAGCTTCGGTTCGTGAT
>JAJISE010000035.1:0-17310 GCA_022848865.1 Candidatus Thermoplasmatota archaeon
AAGCACACAGGCCGTCACGGTCAGGGTCAGGAACCTAGCGGACAACACGCCGAAACAGGGCGCCAATGTCACGATAAGTCTCGCCGTCCCGATAGGCCAACTCGCCTACGGAACCCAGCAGGGCGGGTCGGTGTCTGGCTTGTCAGACGTGAATGGCAATTTCATCGCGACCTACGTGGCACCTGTCTGGAATGAGACGGTAAACGACACTGAACGACTGACAATCACGGCAAGTGCGGAGTTCGAGGACGAAGAGACCGGACAGGTCCTAGCTGATGTCGTCATCTATCCTCGAGGCCGCCCCTTCCTTGCAGTCCTCACGAAGTGGACGGTTTCAGATATCGTCCTCACGAAGGACTCCGTCCCGCTCGAAGTAGAGGTGACGGATCAGGATGGCATCACGGTTAATGGCGCTGAGGTCACGGTCACACCCGAAGTTGGAGGGCCGACCGTGTCTCCTGAGATTGGGGTGACTCAAGGCGGTAAGAGTGACTTCATCATCACGGCCCCAAAAAAGGTCTCGGACACCGCGAACGCCGAAGTGGACTTCCTATTCAGGGTCCAGGCTACGGCCGCGGGACTCGCCTCCGAACCGTACCAGATTCTGCTTACGGTCAAGGAGAGGGGCGGCGACAACGGCGGCTTTGATATGACCATCCCGGCAATCGGGGCTGCAGCCGCCATTGCGGCCGTCGTGATAATTGCCTCCTTCCTTGCGGTCAAGAAGAAACCGAAGAGACGCCGAAAGAGGAACAAGTGATCATCCGCTGCCAGATTCTTGGCCCCGACTCCGCTGAAAACGTTATAAGCCGCTCTCACATTACGTTGCCGAGGAATTCCCATGTCATGGAATCAGGCTGAAATGAGGTCTCTCAAACCGAACAGATACATCCTCATAGACGAGGAGCCCTGCAAGATTCTCAGCGTCAACATCTCGAAGCCAGGGAAGCACGGAGAAGCGAAAGCCAGGGTAGAGGCCGTGGGAATCTTCGACAAACAGAAGAGGAGCATCGTGCACCCTGTCACG
This sequence comes from Candidatus Thermoplasmatota archaeon, assembly GCA_022848865.1. NCBI lineage: Archaea > Methanobacteriati > Thermoplasmatota > Thermoplasmatota archaeon. The sequence continues at coordinate 1,028 of JAJISE010000035.1, forward strand.
CACAAGGTCAAGGTTCCGATTATCGACAAGAGGAGGGCTCAGATTCTCACGGTTATGGGTTCTGAGGTTCAGCTCATGGACCTTGAGACGTACGAAACGTTCAACGTCGCGATATCGGCAGAAATGGACGGGAAACTCAGCCCAGGCGGCGAGATCCAGTATCTCGTGGCAATGGGGAGGAAAAAGATAACCAGGACGTGATCCCTCCGATGAGGCCCGCTCCCCTCGCCTTTGCGGACGCGCGCGCGGAGCTGCAGGGGGCGGAGTTCGTGATATTCGGCGTCCCCTTCGATGGGACGTCCACTTTCAGGAAGGGGTCCAGTCTCGCGCCTGAGAAGATAAGGGAGGCCTCCTACAACTTCGAGACCTACATCTTTGAGCAGGACATCGATCTTGATGACGTGCCGGTCCACGACGCGGGAGATGTCGAGTGCTCTGGCGGTGTGAAGGAGGTCCTTGATCGCGTGCGGGACTTCTCGAGCGAAGTGGCGGATTCCGGCAAGATCCCCGTAGCGATCGGCGGTGACCATTCCATCACCCCCGCGGTAGTCGAGAGCTTTGATGACATCGGTGTCGTGATCCTGGACGCTCACCTCGATTTCAGGGATTCGTACGAGGGCGAGAGACTCGGCCATGCGTGCACGACCAGGCGCGTGTCAGAGGTGGTCGGAATCGACCATGTCATCCCGGTCGGTGTTCGGTCCTTCTCGAGGGAGGAATCGACGGATGCGAAGGATCTTGGACTGTCCTACATACTTGCCAGTGAGATCTTCGAGAAGAAGCTCATGGCGAGCACCGCGAGAAAGGCTCTGAGCTTCGTCGAGAGAAGCGACATCTACCTGTCGATCGACATGGATGTGGTTGACCCAGCGTATGCTCCGGGCGTGGGAAACCCGGAACCGTTCGGATTGACCGCTGACCAGGTGAGGGAGCTCATCGACCTGCTCGGGAGCAGACTCGTGGGTGTGGATTTCGTCGAGGTCTCTCCTCCCCATGATTGTGGCACGACGGCATTGCTCACTGCGCGTCTCATAAGGGAGGCGATCGCCGTGATGAAAAAGGCTCACAGATAACCGGGGATATCCGCTGTCCTGTGAGAGATCTTCTCGAGGTCCACCCTTCTCAGCTCATCGTCGAACTTCTTGTCGACGGAACCCTTCCTCTCCTTGAGGTCGATGACCTTCGTGGTGTCCTCCCCGGCGTCCTTTCTGAGCGTCTCGATCTCCTTGACAAGGGCGATGTCGATCTTGACGCCGTTCATTCCGAGTATCCAAAGGGTGTTCCTCATGATGTCGAGCTCGAGCACCATCCTCTCCCTGGTTCCGACCTTGTTCAGTTTCCGACTCATCTTTGCCAGGAAGTCCCGATGACTCTTCAGGGCGTTGAGGATGTTGTCTATCCTCTCGCTCGTCCTCAGAAGGTACTCCTCGAGCCTCATGACAGCGCCGTTGAGGTCCCCCATGAGCCCGCCCTCACCCTTCTTTGTCCTGGTCGTGATCCTGAGGGCGTCCATCATGATCCCTTCGCGCTTGATTCGGGTCTCCAACTTCCTCTCCAGGGCTCTCGTTTTCTTCTTCTCTTCCGCCAGTTGCTTCTGAATGGATTTCAGACGCCGCTCTACCTTGTCAAGACGCCCCTGGAGTTTGCTGGCATCCCCTGGCCCCGTCATCTGCCTTATGATTGCCCGAGTAGAATAAGAAGTTTGTGATATCGTTCTCGACCGGCGATTCTATGCTTGGCTGGGGTTGGATTGCTCATGTCTGGTCTCAAGTCATCCGTCACTTGTGGTCAGATTCCTTAAATACCGTGCACATCCTAATCGAATGACTATGAGCGAACCTATCATTGCGATAGAGAACATCTCGAAGACCTTCACTTCCAAGGAGCGAGGAAAAGGACGGACGCGGAAGAAGAAGGTCGAGGCGCTCAGGGATGTGAGCCTTGAGATCTTCGACGGCGAGGTATTCGGCTTGCTGGGGCCCAACGGTGCTGGGAAGACCACCCTGATTAAGTGTCTCACGACACTGCTGCTCCCGACATCAGGAACCGCCTGGATAAACGGCTTCAACCTTCAGAAGGAGGAGAACAAGGTGCGAGCCTCCATCGGTTGCATGCTGATGGGCGAGCGGGGACTCTATTGGAAGCTTACGGGCAGGGAGAACCTGGACTACTTCGGAGCGCTCTACTACATCCCCAAGAACGTGAGAAGGGAGAGGATCGACTACCTTGTCGATCTTCTGGAGCTCTCGGACTTCGTGGACAGGACGGTGGAGACGTATTCGAGCGGGCAGAAGATGATCCTGGCATTTGCCAAGTCCCTGATCAACGATGCTCCCATCCTCTTCCTTGACGAGCCCACCGTGACCATGGACGTTCACGCGGCACGCAACCTGAGGAGCATAGTCAAGAGTCTGAACAAGGAGGGCCACACGATAATCTACACCACACACCTGATGGCGGAGGCCGACGAGCTCTGTGACCGGGTGGCCATCATAGACCGAGGTGAGATCATCGCCCTCGGGCCTCCTAGCGAGCTCAAGTCCTCGATCCCGCAGGAGAGCGTCGTCGACGTGGAAGGTGTGATACCTGAGTCCGCCCGGAACAGGATAGTCGAGATACCGGGGATAAGGACGGCAGTGGTCAAGGATGAGACGAACGGGAAGACAATGCTGGGGATAATCTGCGACAACAGCCGAAGGGTGCTCCCGAAGATAATCGATGTCCTCGTGGAGGAGGACGCGATCATTGAGTACATAAACCCGCAGGAAGTGACGCTCGAGGACGTTTTTATTGCCAAGACCGGGAGGTCTCTGAGCATAGATACGAGGGAGATTGTGACGCCCAAGGATGCGGGGAAGTGACGGCAAAGACTGTGCACAAGAACCTGGGCCTCTCGGAGATCTCATGGAGGTCCTCACTCGGTGTCACGAAGACCGTTCTGATCGCGCGGTTCAAGATCGTCCTGCGATACAAGGGCGCCATTGTGTTCGACATGATACTCCCGGTGATTCTGGCGTCCCTTCCCATCCTCCTCGGTGTGGCGATTGCGGGACAGGCCGCAGCTCAGAATTTCGAGGACGCCACGGGGACGGAGAACTACAAGCTCTACATGCTCATCGGCGCGAGCACGTTCATCGTCGTCACGCTCATGCTTTGGCTCGTTGGCTACTGGATAAGGAGAGAGATGGAGACAGGGACGCTCGAGTCCGTCTATGCTTCCCCTGCCAAGAGGGTCGAGGTCCTGTCGGGAGTCACGTTGTACGCGCTCATCAGATCGCTCATGGCATTTGCGTTCGCCATGGTAGTGGGATCTCTCATCTTCCAGGTCGATCTCTTCCAGGGCGAGATGGCATTGGCATTGGTCTTTGTCGTCATCGGCATAATCCCGTTGTGGGGAATCAGCTTCGCCTTTGGAGCTCTGATCCTCAAGGTGAAAGAGGCCGATTCTCTGATCCAGGTCATGCAGTGGGTCGTGGCGTTCTTCATGGGGATATTCTTCCCGATCACGGTGTTCCCGCCCTTCCTCAGGTACGTGGCGTTGAGCTTCCCGCCAACGTGGATGACGAACGGGGTCAGGGCCTCGTTGCTGGATGTCGCCTACTTCTTCGGGACGTGGTACTTCGATCTGGCGGTCCTCTTGGCCTTCGCGGCGGTCCTCCCGCTCGTAGGGTACACAGTCTTCTTGAGGACCGAGAGCAGGATTAAGAAGAACGAGGGGGTTGGACAATTCTGAAGGGGAAAACCGTCAGCAGGGGATTCGGCCTTTCGGATTTCTCCTTCAAGCAGAGCATTGCGACGTTCATTTCCATGTCGAAGAAGACCATCGTGGAGTTCTCCAGGTACCCCCTGTCCTTCGGTGCGATCTTCCTTCAGATATTCCTCATGGTGCTCATGTTCATGTTCGCGGTCTTTGCCTTTTCGTCTCCGACCCAGGCGCTTGACTCCTTCGAGGACGCGTCCCTGTCTGGTTGGGCAGAGGACCCGCTCTCCCACGTCGGCGAAGGGGAGTTCCATCGAGTACTGACGGGTCCGTACGGGGATGAGCCGTCGATGGTCGCATTCCTGAACCTCACGGATCCGGCTCATTCATACGGCGTGGAGAAGAACCCGGAGGGCGTGTCCGATTGGTCGGCCTTCATGCAGATACAGATAGGGCTATATTCGTCCAGTGGAACGACCGCGGACGTCTCGATCCAGCTGAAAGGGGATTCCGGCGAGAACGGGACGTGGTGGGAGTCCGACGTCGTGGGCTTTGGCGGAGGCCAGGACAACCTCGTCTTCAACATCACTGACTTCGGCGGGGAGAACAGGACACTGGAAAATGTGGATTCGCTCAGCATAAGGTTCCAGAACGCCGATAACGGAACGATCGTGTACTTCACCCAAATAGACATGGTCCTAACGCCCCAAGGAGCGAGACTGGCTGGCGTCATGATGTACGGGTTCGTCATCTTCATCTTCCTCAGCTTCATCCTCTGGGAGGTGGGCTTCTCCATCAGGGAGGAGCAGTTCCGCGGGACGTTGGAGTCTCTCTATCTGTCACCGGCGAACAAGTTCAGCAATCTCATATCAAGGGTCTTCGCGATCTTCATGTGGATCACCGTGATCGCCTCGATAGCCCTCGTTGTCGTTTCCAACATCGCAGGCGGTCTTCCGTTGAACAACGTCGCTCTCGCCTTCCTGATCCTCTTCCTCACCGTTTCGGGGATACTCGGGATGGCGTTCTTCGTCGCTGGTCTCACGATAAGGATCAAGGAGAGCGCCGCTCTTCTCGTGAACTTCCTCCAGTTCTTCTTCATGATATTCTGCGCCGCGTTCTTCCCCTTCCGTGCATTGCCATCCGTCGTCGTCGACTACGTGAGCAGATGGATACCGGTGAGCTACGGCGTGGACGCGTTCAGATCGGTGCTCATAGGATTGCCAAAGGGGTACCCTGAGCTGCTCCCCTTCGAGGCCGAGATGGTGGTGGTCGTGCTCTTCGGCATCCTCTCGCCCCTTCTCGGATATCTCTACTACAGGCATTCGGAGAAGAAAGCAAGAACCCAGGGGACCCTCAGCGAGTACTAGAAGAGAGCAATCTTTTAATATCCTCTGTCCTCTCTTTCAGGGAGGTGTGAAGATGCCGCGATGGAATGGTCCGCTGAAGCAAATCGATGAGTTCCGATACGAGATCCCGAGCAGCTACAAGCATGGAATGAGAACAAGCGGGCTGATCTACGCGGACGAGAAGATGATGAAGAACGTCATCAGGGACAACGCTCTGGAGCAGGTCGCGAACGTCGCGACGCTCCCGGGGATACTGAAGAAGTCCATGGCGATGCCGGACATTCACTGGGGATACGGATTCCCTATCGGAGGCGTTGCTGGCATGGACCCTGACGAAGGTGTTATCTCCCCAGGCGGAGTGGGCTATGACATCAATTGCGGCGTGAGAATGCTCACGACCAACCTCACCGTGAAGGACGTGTCGCCCAAGCTCAAGGAGCTCATCGACACTATGTTCACGAACGTCCCGTCGGGCCTTGGATCGAAGGGGAAGGTTAGAGTCGACAGCAGGACGCTCACCCAGGTCCTTGAGGAAGGAGCCAGGTGGGCCGTGGAGAACGGCTACGGTTGGCAGGAAGACCTGGAACATCTCGAGGAGGGCGGGGGCATGGAAGGCGCGGACTCCGAGAAGGTGAGTCAAAAGGCGATTGACAGAGGGAAGTCTCAGCTCGGAAGCCTGGGCGCTGGCAACCACTTCCTGGAAATCCAGAAGGTCGACCAGATCAGGAATGAGGAAGCCGCGAAGAGGATGGGCGTCAACGAGCTGGACCAGATAATAGTGATGATACACACGGGCTCCAGAGGCTGCGGTCACCAGATAGCCAGCGACTACATCCGCAAGATGGAGGTGGCGTACAGGAAGTATGGGATCGATCTCCCGGACAGGCAGCTTGCCTGCGCGCCGATAGACTCTCCAGAGGGACGGGACTACTTCTCCGCGATGGCGTGCGGCGCCAACTTCGCCTGGACGAACAGGCAGATGATCCTCCATTGGGTGAGGCAATCCTTCGAGCAAGTGTTTGGCCAGAAGGCGGAGGACATGGGACTGAGGGTCATCTACGACGTAGCCCATAACATAGCCAAGTTCGAAGAGCACGACGTCGACGGAAGGAGAATGAAGGTCTGCGTCCACAGGAAGGGGGCGACAAGGGCGTTCGGTCCAGACAGACCGGAAGTCACTTCGGATTACAGGGAATTCGGACAGCCCGTCCTCATCCCTGGGGACATGGGAACGCACTCGTTCCTGCTCCTGGGCACGGACGAGGCGATGGCACAGACATTCGGCTCCACCTGTCACGGTGCGGGCCGCGTGATGTCTAGACGCCAGGCGACGAGGATGTTCAGAGCCGATGAGGTCAGGAGCCAACTGCAGAGGAAGGGCATATACGTTCACGCGGCGAGCATGAAGGGCATCGTTGAGGAGGCTCCCGATGCCTACAAGGACATACTGGACGTCGTCAAGGTCGCCAACGGTGCAGGGATATCCAGCGTAGTTGCACGCATGTCCCCGATGGGCGTTGTGAAGGGGTAGATTGAGGACGGCTATTCTCCCGATCGGCGACATGGACGGTTTCATCCTCACGCATCTGGCTTCCGAGCTGTCCGTCTTCGGCGATGTTGAGATCCTGCCGAGAGTGGATGTGCCTGAGTCTGCGCACAGACCGCGCAGGGGTCAATATCTCGCCTCCGACCTTAAGGAGCTGACTGCGTCGTATCCGCAGGACAAAGTACTCGGGGTCGTGGACGTTGACATCTACGAGGGCTCGAATAGGTTCGTCTTCGGGTTGGCCGATGTCAAGGGGAGGTCTGCCATCATATCATTGAACAGATTGAAGGGTGATACCGAGACATTCAAGCAAAGAGCGACGAAGGAGGCCTTCCACGAGCTCGGACACATGTTCGGGTTGCGTCACTGCCAAGATAGGAGTTGCGTCATGATGTTCTCGAAGTCCTTGGCGGACACGGACGCAAAGCAAAAGGATTATTGCCAATTCTGCGCTCTCAGACTCAGGACTGCGGGAGTGTTCCCGTAGGTGAAGCGCATGTTGGCGGAAGTGAGCATATTCCCGGTAGGAGAGGGCGTGAGCCTGAGCAAGTGGGTCGGCAGATGCCTGAGGATAATCGACGGAAGCGGCCTGCGGTACCAGCTCAACCCGATGGGCACGGTGATCGAGGGCGACTACGACGAGGTGATGGAGGTCATCCGGAGGTGCCACATGGCGGTCCTCGAGGACACGGAGCGGGTCTCTACGTACATCAAAATCGACGACCGGAAAGCCACCAAGGAAGCGATGCTCAAGAAGGTCCAGAGCGTCGAAGAGCGCGCCGGAAGGCCCCTCAGCAGGTGATCTCACTCGACCCGTGAGAGAAGAGCCAGGCCTCCTGCGGCCATCACGATTCCGTAGAGAAAGGGGTACGCTGGGCTGAAGATCCACAGGAAGCCTGCGACAAGGCTGGCGGGCAGCTTGGCGATGCCCGTGAAGGTATGATACGTGCCCATCGATGTTGCCCTCAGGTTCTTCGGTGACATGTCCGCCACGTATGCTCTCTGGACCCCGTCGAGCGCGGCCATGCACAGTCCGAAGGTCAGGAAGAGCACGGTCAGGTGAGAGATGTCCCTGGCGAACACGAACCCGGCGAAGGTTACTATGAAAATCCCGTAGCCAAAGGCAATCATCGGTTTCTTCCCGATTCTGTCAGAGAGAGCGCCCGCAGGGAAGGCCAGCAACGCGTAGGACACGTTGAACAGGAGGTAGAGCGCGATCACCGCATCCATCCTGCCAACGAGTTCCGTGCTTCGATAGAGGAGGAAGAGGACAGAGAAGTTGCCTATCTCGAACGCCGTGGCCGCAAGAACGAAGAGCTTGAGATTTCGTGGGATCAGGGAGAGGCTTGCCTTGAAGGACTCTGGTGGGGCCCTGGCGACCGGCTTCTCCCTCAAGCGGAAGACGAGCAGGAACGCGATTACGGCGGGAACCGTCGCTATGAGGAAGATCGTGCGTATGTTCCCGCCAGTTTCACCGCCCAGGACCGGCAGGAGAAGCAAGACCAGCGCCGGTCCAAGGACGGCACCAGCGGTGTCCATTGCTCGGTGAAGGCCGAAGGCTTTGCCCGTGGTCTCCGGAGTCGTGGACTCGGCGATTATGGCATCTCTCGGAGGCGTTCTGATCCCCTTCCCGACCCTTTCGAGAAACCTCCAGGCCGTGAAGTCAATCCAAGATACAGAGAAGAAGAAGAGCAGCTTGGAGAAGGAGGACACGCCATATCCCGCGGCGACCAGGTCCTTCCTCCTCCTCATCCTGTCGGACCAGAAGCCAGAGGCCACCTTGAGCAAAGACGCAGTGCTCTCCGCTATTCCCTCAATCAGCCCGAGAATGAGCGGGCTACCAGCAAGAACGACGATGACGAAAGTGGGGATGAGCGGGAGCATCATCTCGCTGCTCGTATCCGTTAGAAAGCTCACGAAGGCCAGGATGACTATGTTCGCTGTAAGCCCGGAGGTTAGACGGGAGAGGAACTTCCCCTTCATGGACGCTCAGAAGGGAATCATCGCACCGTATAAAGCAGGTTCTCCCGAAAGTTATGTAATGGCAATGGGATATTAGGACGGATGATTCCTTTCGAGGAGGTCAAGGTTCTTGACATGAATGCGGAACACCTTGGGGTTCCGACGTCCCGGCTGATGGAGAACGCGGGCAAGGGGATTGCGGACACGCTTCAAGAGGATTTTCAGATTGAAGGAAAGAAGGTCGTTTTCATCTGCGGTACGGGAAACAATGGCGGGGATGCGTTTGTCGCTGCCAGGATGATCGACCGTAAATGCACTACAACTGTCGTACTGGCAAAGCCACCCGAAGAGGTCCGGAGCGAGCTGTCCAAGAAGAACCTGTCCAAGTACAATGGCGATGTGGTTGTGGGCGCCGACCCGGCAGCTTCCGAGATTGAGTCCGCGGATGTCATCGTGGACGCGCTCCTCGGGATCGGCGTGAGAGGGGAGATCAGGGAACCGCTCAGAACCTTCATCGATGTCATCAACAGCTCAGGCAAACCGGTTCTCTCGGTGGACGTGCCAAGCGGTCTGGGCTCGGACATTGCCGTAAGGCCGACTGTGACCGTGACGTTCCATGACACCAAGATCGGTATGAACGAGAAGAACTCGGGCAAGATAGTGAAGGTCGATATCGGCATCCCAGAGGATGCGGACCGCTTCACCGGGCCCGGCGAACTGGTCTACTACCCGCGCCCCGCGGACGATTCCCATAAGGGCCAGAACGGCATACTGCTTGTCGTCTGCGGCGGGCCGTTCACCGGTGCTCCCGCGCTCGTCGGACTTGCCGCGCTCCGCGCGGGTTGCGACCTCGTCCGAATCGCGGTTCCTGAGAAGGCTTGGCAGGTGGTTGCGTCGTTCTCCCCTGCCCTCGTAGTGCGATCCCTGGAAGGGGACTTCCTCAACCCGGGGAATATCGACGACCTCTTGGAGATGGTCCGAGATGTTGACGCTGCGGTCATAGGACCAGGACTCGGACTGGAAGATGAGACCTTGGAGGCCGTCAGGGAGTTCGTTTCGAAGCTCGACATCCCGTTCGTCGTTGACGCGGACGGCATCACCGCTGTGGCCGGGGACCTGAGCACGATCAAAGGGAAGATGTGCATTGCCACCCCGCACTCAGCGGAACTCGAGAGGCTCTGCGGGAAGGAGCCTCCCAGAGACATGGATGAGAGAGCCCGATTCATCGATTCCTTCTCGAAGGAGAACGGGTTCACCGTGCTTTTCAAGGGGGCCGTGGACATAATCGCCGGAGAGGGGCGATTGAAGCTGAACAAGACTGGAAACGTGGCGATGACCGTCGGCGGGACGGGGGACGTCCTCGCAGGGATATGCGGTTCCCTTCTGGCCAGGAAGGTGGCGCCGTTCAACGCTGCGAGGATGGGTGCGTTCATGAGCGGTTCTGCCGGGGACCTGGCCTTCGAGAAGCTGAGCTACGGACTCACTCCCGAGGACATTGTCTCGGAGATACCCGAGGTTCTCAAGACCTTCCTGAAGACGTAGGTGGTCATTGTTGAGGCTTCAACCCGTTCCCGATGAAGCTGCACTGCTCTTCGACAGAACGATAGTCGTTGCAGACCTTCACATCGGCATCGAGTTCGGCTTCAGAGAGTCCGGGTTCGTGATCCCAAGCCAGACGGATCGGATGCTGGAGAGGCTGATCGATATTGCCGACCGCCACAAGGCGGAGAGGGCCGTCATAGTGGGCGACGTCAAGCACAAGATCAAGAGCGTCAGCCCGCAGGAGAGAGCGGAGATCCCTCCCTTCTTCGAGAGAGTTCTGGAAGTGGTCCCGGAAGTCCATCTTGTCCCCGGCAACCACGATGCCAACATCCTCAGCATCCTGCCGGAGAAGGTGAAGGCGCACGACCCGAGGGGCATCAAACTGGATGATGTCGGCTTCACCCACGGATACGCCTGGCCGAGCCAGAAGGCCATGGACTCCGAGGTCTTATGCATGGGTCACGTCCATCCCTCCGTTCTGTTCGTGGACAGGCTCGGACTCAGGATGACGAAGCGATGCTGGCTGAGAGCCGAGTTCATAGGCGGGGGAAAGAGGTATGATGCCAATCCGCAGGAGCTGATCGTGATTCCCAGCTTCAACGATTTCTGCGGCGGATTCCCTGTCAATGGTCCGAGGTCAAGACCGATGGGACCGATTCTGAGATCCGACCTCACCGACCTGGAGAACTCCAGGGTCTATCTGTTGAATGGAGTTGACCTGGGCAGGTTGAAGGATCTGACAATCTCACAGAAATGATGACAAGAGAAGGAGGAGACTCGAGTCGCGTCGGGTGAATGGGCCCGGGCGGATTCGAACCGCCGATATTCACCTTGTAAGGGTGACGTCATAACCGCTAGACCACAGGCCCTTGGAGCATTGGATATTCCGAGAGTAGATAAGCTTTCCTCAGTCACCCTTTGGGTCGGGATTCTGATTCCTCAGGTTCCTCGTCCCTCTTAGCGAGGGCCTCATGCCACTTTCTCGTCCGCTCGACCAGCCATCTCCTCTCTATGAGTTCTTCCTCAGAGGGAAGGATCACTGCACCGACGGCCTTTCCCAGAACGGTACCGATCAGAGTGAGAGGCATGATGAAGAGCGCGGAGAACACCATGCTCATCCTCTGCTCATCCGTGGATGGCAGGTCCGTGGGGTCAACCACGATTCCGGAAATCACAGGATGGTAGACCGCCAGGAATGCGATGGTCACGGAGATTATGACGAGGAGAATCGAGATGAGCACCGTGACAGGCACTTCGAACTCGTTGGCCAGAAGACCCACGACGAAGCTCACGGTGATGGGCAGGAAGATGATGCTGAACCCAATCTCTCCCTCGGCAAAGGGGGAGTACTCAGGGAAGAACGAGATGAAGAAGAAGGTCGCCATGGTCACTGCTCCGCAGAAGGTCCAGAGGAGGGCGAGCAATGCCCTCTGGACGGACTCCCGGTCAACCGAGATAGGGATCCACTCCCAGCGTGTTGAAGTAGCTCAATCCGTGGACAGGGACAAGTATGTCGAGATCCACGATCTCGTATCTCAGGTCCGCGGACACAAAAGGGTAGTACTTCCCATCATCGGGATCGGTCGTGTTCAGAATCGCAAGCTTGTACGAAGTGGTTACCGCCAATGACGATTCGAGCGTCGCATTGCGTCCGGATCGAACGAGGTAGTCAGGGTAGTCGTACCTGAAGAACCCGCCCACCATAACATAATACGGCTCCATGGCCTGGAAATTGGGTATATTGGCCATCGTGGTCCTGTTGAACATGTAGAGCGAGAACTCGATGTTGTACACCCAGATGTCCAATCTTGTAGGGTTGTTGACTTCCACAAGGATCGTCACGCGGACGTCCTCGTTCATGCTGTATATCGGCGGAACTCGAACCTCCTTGATGTAGACGTTGCCTTCCACTGGTGTGATTTCGTTCTTCGTCTCGGCGAAGGCTCCGTACCTGTCGACCGTCAGCACCAGAGTGACCGCGGAGAACACAGCCACAAGAATGAACGCGATCCCGATCACTGTCGCATACTTGTTCATTCCTCCACCTGGAGTTTCTGCTTGCAGATCGGGCACTCGTCGAGCTGGACTGCGCACGACTCGTGATACAGCTTGTTGCAGTCGCACTTCGCGTAGGACATCCCCTTCTTTATCGTGGCCTTGCAGTACTCGCACGCGCCGACCTCGAATATCTCCTCGTCATCCGGACGCTGTATCGTTAGCTCTCCCGCGAAGTGGCAGAGGGCGTAGTGGCCAGGTCTTGCTTCCTTGAACTGAGGCGTTTCCTTGTCGCAAATGTCCTTTCGGTAGAGACATCTCGGATGGAAAACGCATCCGGGGGGCATGTCGATGGGACTGGGAAGGTCTCCCTTGATCTTCACCCTCCCGTGCTTCATGGCCGGGTCTGGAACGGGAACCGCCGAGAGCAGCGCCTCGGTATACGGGTGCAATGGGTCCTTGATCACACTCTCCGTATCACCGAGCTCGACGATGTATCCGAGGTACATGACAGCGATCCTGTGGCTCATGTATCTCGTCACCGACACGTCGTGCGATATGAAGAGGAAGGGTATCTTGTACTTCTCCCTCAGGCTGAGCATGAGGTTCATGATACCGGCCCTTATCGAGACGTCGAGCATGCTCACGGGCTCGTCTGCAACGATGAACCGAGGTCTCAGAACGAGCGTTCTGGCAATCGCCACCCTCTGCCTCTGTCCCCCGCTCAGCTCGTGGGGGAACCTGTACATGAACTCCTCCGGGGGCTTGAGCTCCGCGTACTGCAGAGCCTTTGCCACCATATCATCTCGCTCGTCCGCGGACTCCCCCACACCGTGAACGACGAGGGGCTCGGAAACCGTGGTATAGACATTGAATCTGGGATTGAGCGACTCGTAGGGATCCTGGAACACCATCTGCACGTCCCGGCGGAACGACTTCAGCTCCCTTCCCTTGAGCCCGGCTATGTCCCTGCCGCCGAAGTACATGTGTCCCTCAGTGGGAGTTTCCAGCCTGACGAGGCAGCGCCCGCACGTCGTCTTGCCGCAGCCCGACTCGCCAACCATACCGAGAATCTCTCCCTCACCTATCGTGAAGTTCACATCGTTCACAGCGTGAACGTTCTTCTCCTTGCCGAACAGTGACGCGAAGAAGCCCGACTTGATCGGGAACAGCTTCGTGAGATTGACGACATTGTAAACGACGCCCTCCTCCGATTCCACATCTTCTCCTTCTTCCTCAACTGCTTCCACACGTATCACCTCATGTCAGCTTACCCGAATAAATATCCTTGGCGAAGTGGCAGAGAGACCAGTGGTTCTCTGCGACCTCAATGCTCGCGGGCTCCTCCCTGCGACATATCTCCTGAGCGAACCTGCACCTCGGGTGGAATCTGCACCCGTGAGGCGGCTCCGACAAATCAGGCGGGGAACCAGGGATGGCTATCAGCTTCTTCCTCTCCCCCTTGATGCTCGGGAACGCGCCCGTGAGACCTATCGTGTAGGGATTCGCAGATTGCTCGAATATCGAGACGATGTCCCCAAACTCGAACAGCTTGCCCGCGTACATGATGCCTATCGTCTCTGCGACCTCGGCAACGACGGATATGTCGTGAGTGATGATCATCATCGCGATGTGGAGTTCCCTTTGCAAGCGCCTGATTTCCCCGAGGATTCTGTCCTGCATTATCACATCCAGCGCCGTCGTCGGCTCGTCGGCGATTACCAGCTGAGGATTGCACGCCAGCGACATGGCTATGATTGCCCTCTGCCTCATGCCACCGCTATACTCGTGAGGATAACCGGTGACTCGCGACCTCTCGAGGCCGACCATATCGAAGAGCTCCAGAACCCTTTCCTTCGCCTCGTCCTTTGTCATGTCCTCGTGCTCCAGAAGAGCCTCCACTATCTGGTCTCCGACCTTGTAAACTGGGTTGAAGGCGTTCATGGCACCCTGGAAAATCATCGATATCTTGCTCCACCTGATGTCCGACATCTTCTCCTCGACTTCCCGGTTGAATCGTCTCCGCCTCCTCTTGGCAAAGAAGCTGGACAGCTCATCATGCACAATCGCCGCGAGCTCCGCTTTTATCTCTTCCTCGGAAAGGCTCGCGTCGTTCAGAATGGCGCTGACATCTTCCACGCAGGCGCTCTCCTGTTCGAGGTGTCTCATCGACTCTATTGTGGAGGATTCATCTTCAGGGACCGAAAGCTTCTTCAGTTTCCTCTCGACGAGAGCCCTTGTCTCCGGAAGCCACAGAGGCTCCTTCAGAACCTCGGCGAGCTCGGTCGGGAAGTCTGCCCTGCCTATGAGCGTGCCGTCGAAGACTATCTCGCCACCCACAATCTCCCCGTTGGAAGGGAGGAGCCTAGTGATGGCGAACGCGGTCGTGGTCTTCCCGCAACCGGATTCCCCCACCAGACCCATGGTCTCTCCTCGGTCGAGGTGGAAGGTGACGCCGTCGACGGCATACACGGTTCCCTTGAGAATCCTGAAGTACGTTTTGAGATTGTTTACTTCCAACATGGCCATTGAATCACCTCGCCCTCAGACGCGGGTTGACAATCTGCTCGTACCCTCTACCGATGAGATAGAACGCGAGCGAGAGGAACGTAATGCCTATACCTGGCGGCATCAACCACCACCAAGACCCGAGGACATTGGACTGTTGGATGAGCTGGAGCATCTGCCCCCAGCTTGGCGTGTTGACGTCTCCGAGACCGATGAAGCTCAGGGCCGCCTCTGTGAGGATCGCCCCGCTGACTGCAAACGTCATGAACAGGAAGGCCAACGGAAGGACGTTCGGGGCGATGTGCTTGAACATTATCCTGATATTGCTAGCGCCCGTGACCCGAGCGGAGTCTATGAACGGCCTCTCTTTGAGCGACAGGACCTCCGATCTGATGACCCTGGCGGTCCCTGGCCAGCCCACGATTGATATGACGAGAATGATGTTCCATATCCCAGCACCGAGCACGGCCGCCAGGATGATGACGAGCGGAAGTCCAGGCAGAACGAGAATGACGTCCGTGAACCTCATCAGCACCGAGTCGGTCTTACCGCCGCTGTAGCCAGAGACGAGGCCGACAATCACACCGATCGATATGGAGAAGAACGCGGCCAACAGACCAACCGTCAGAGCCACCCTGGTTCCCCACATCCACTGACTGTAGAGGTCCCTCCCCTGGTTATCCGTTCCCAACCAGTAGGTGTTCCCGCTCGGAACTGATACCATCCATGTTGGCGGCAGAGGGGCCAGGTATTCCCCGTTTGAGGAATAGACCTGGATTTCTCCATTGGTCAGCCCGGCGAATACGCTCCTGTGAAGGTGTCCAGAACCCTGCTCATCCTTCCAAATCGTGAGAGGTCCGTTTATCCTCGCGTCAAACGTCTGCTTCCATGAGACACTGCCGTCGGTGTTCAGGGAGTATATCGTGCTCATGTCGTCAGTCCAATCGTTCTCGGTACCGTTGTCGTTGAACCCGGTTATCTGAATGACATCGGATCCCAGGAGAAAGCTCGCTGGCGTGTTGAATATGAATCTCTCGCCTGGCGCAACGGGAGCCTCAAACTTGCCGCGGATAGTGCCTGCGTAGAGAGTTCCGGTTCTGTCCCTCCGTACGGAGTAGAAAATCCCAGTGTCCGATCCTACATATATGTATGAACCCCAAGGCTCGGGCCTGGTGAGAACGCCTCCGTCGGGTTCAGCAAGCGTCTTGCGGACCATTATACCTGTTATGTTGTTCTGCGGATTCACTTGTCCGTCTGGCTCCGTCTCCCCCGGGGGGACAATCGCCCAGGGGTCGTAGGCCCTGCCATCTTCCATATGTAACGCATGCAAGAAGCCATTGCTTGTCGAGAGATATATCAGGGCAGGAATGTCTCCATCAAGTTGAGAGAAGATGGGGGCTGTCGACCATTCGTCTCCCACGTGTATCGTCCCGTCGGCTTTGATATAGCCGCCGCCACTCCAAACAGACGTTCCGTTCTCCGTATACACATGACCGAGGTTTCCTCCACCGTTGAAGACCAGATACTCCCCGTCCTTCTCCCCATCCTCCAAATAGATGGCAGGCGATGCCTCCGGTGAGTTCTTTCTCACCATGGGAAGACCCGCCATGTTTACGGGTGCCCAGTCGGAATTTGATATGTTCCATAACTCGCTCGGCTGGTAGTCGTCGCCCCCGAAGAGGAG
>JAJISE010000035.1:17503-22611 GCA_022848865.1 Candidatus Thermoplasmatota archaeon
TTGTCGTACGCAATCGACTGCCATGCTCTCGCCGTCAGATTCTCAGGAGTGTCTATCCACGTCCATTCGCCAGACGTGGTGTTCAGAACCTTGGTCTGGTTGTTGCTTCCCGAATCGAGGTATTCTTGCCCGCCAAACACGATGAGTCTATTCCCGGAATCGTCGTATATCATGGACGTTCCTTCGGTGAGGACGCTCTCGTCGGTTGGTATGACCGACCAGGCATTGCTGGTGAGATTCAGCTTCATCATCTTGTTGAGCCCAAGATCCAGCCTTCCGCCGAAGAGATAGATGGCGTGGTCGTTGGCGCTGTAGGCCATCGAATGACCGCTTCTCGGGCCGGGATCGTCTCCGCCTGCTGGAGGCAGCGGACTCCACGTCTCGGACGAGAAGTTGAACACCCAGGAATCGCTGATAGGGCTGTTCACATGCCTTCCTCCGTAGAGAACCGCGGAATCCCAACTCGGAACGTAGACCATAGCACTCTCCCTTCTGCGCACTGGCGCCGGAGTAAGGCTGTCGAGGTTCGTCCAGTTCCCTGAGGTGGAATTGAAAAGCCATGTCTCGACGTTGTCCGTTGCCAGCCCGTTTCCGCCGCTGACGAGCAACACCTTGCCTGACACTGGACTGTAAGCCATGACGTGCCTGTCCTGCGGCAGGGGCCTCGTCACTGGATATGTGCGCACCCACTCATCCGAGCTGGCGTTGTAGAGCCACGATTCATCATCCTTCCAGATGGACGAGAAAGCGTAGACACTGCCCCCCTCGGTTCCCACGAAGACCCTTTCGCGGGCGCTCACGGCCTCGCTGTCATCGGCATAGACAGCTATCGACGTAATCTTGCTGTCGAGAGTTGTCCGCGAGATGTTCTTTCCACTGGGGATTTCGGAGGACCTGTAAACGAGATTCAGTTCCGTGTATCCCGGTTCCCTCAACTGGTAGAACTCTCCGCTTTCGGTTCCGAAGTAGAGGATCCAGTGAACGGTATTCCGAACGCTGACGTCGCCGTAATTGCTGATTACTGGCCCTGCGGTCACCAAGGAGTCCGCTTCGAAACAGCACACCCTGTTGTTGTTCTCATCATACCATACCATCAGACCAGTGGAAGGACGCAGGGCTATGACCTTCTCGCCCGAGGCGAAGTATATCCTATCTGCCGGTGGACCAATAGTCGCTGGTTCCAGTCTGAACGCAACAGACTGGTTGATGGGATCTCCAGCATTGAACAACACAGAAGACGTGTCCACATACCAGAACTGGTCCACCCTGATCAGATCCTCCTCAGGGGCTCTCCAGTTAATCGGATCGTAAAGACCCAGAGCGGGAGTAATCAGAGCGATTACGATAAAGAACGCCAGAATGCCGAGTCCAACGATCCCTATCCTACTTGCCTTGAACAGGTCCCAGTTCGTCTTGAACGCCTTGTAGTAGCCCCTGAATTGTTCATGCAATCTCTCTCTCGACACCATGTTACAACCTCACCCTCGGATCGAGGAATGCGTAAAGCACATCGGCCGCCACGTTCGCTATGACCGTCATGATAGCCAAAAGGAAGAATGTCCCTTGCACGGCTGGATAGTCCTGTTGTATCGTGGATGTCACAAGGAAGTAGCCCATTCCCGGCCACGAGAAAATCGTCTCGGTGAGAACGCCTCCGCTAATGACGCCGCCGACGCCCAGGGCGATGACCGTGGCGACTGGCAGAAGCGCGTTCCTCGCGGCGTGCTTATACATCACAGTTCTCTCGCTGAGGCCCTTGGCCTTGGCGGTCATGATGTAGTCCTCCCCGAGGACCTCGAGCATGGAGTTCCTCATCAGAAGCACATATCCCGCCAGACTGACCATCATCAGCGTGACCAGAGGAAGCGTCATGTGCCAAAGGATATCGGCGATGTATGCGAGACCGCCTAACGCATTCCCCTGAGCGTCTTGGCCTCCTATGCCTCCCAGCGGGAACCACTGAAGAATGAAGCCGAATCCCCACAGGAGTATGAGTCCGAACCAGAACAGAGGCATGGAATAGAAGAAGAGACTGACAACAATGGCGGACATCTCCAATGAGGATCCTCTCCGCCACGCCAGGATAGCTCCTACGCCGATGCCCAGCAACGCCGAGAGGGCGAGAGCAGTCCCGAACAAGAGAACCGTGGCGGGTGCTCTCTGCTCAATCTCGGTCCACACAGGCCTCTTCGAGAAGAAGGAAATACCGAAGTCGCCCGTTATCATATCCGTGAAGTATTCCCAGAACTGCTCCCAAACAGGGAGTTCGACCACTATCTGCGGATGGAATAGCTGTTCTGGAGGCTTGAGTGTGGAGACTTCTCCGGCTGGTGTCGTCACGAATACGATCAGGCCAGAATCTGCAACCGGCCTGAGCTTGCCATCTGCGTCGACCTTGACAGCAATGGTGAACTCACCGATTGTTTCCGCGAATATGTTCCGAGATGTGAACATACCCCCCTCGCTCGTCACGAGTTCGAACGGCGTGATATCGCTCGGGTTCACGGCATAGCCATCTTCCACGGTTTCGGTCTCCTGCGAGACCGGGTCGTAGACCGACAGTTCCATCCTATAGAAACCCGCCTGGTCAGTATCGACGGTGGTCGTGTACCTACCCCAGTTCGGGCTTCCAAGGATTTGAGTGCCGTGGCTCGTGAGGTTGTACTCCTCCGTCTGGTTCAGGTCCTCGTTCCTAACCAGGGTCATCGTGACTATCCTGTTCATGTCCCCTTGCGCCTTGACATCAAAGGTGAAGTCGACTGTATCTCCAACTGTGATGTTGCCTGTTGGCGTATCACTGTAGGTCGTGTTCCAGATGACCAGAGAATCCTTGCTGGGGAAGAACCGCTCCTCCTTCACATAAGATGAGTAAAGCGTGATGTTGTAGAGCCCTGGAGGGTCGACGAGCCCGGTGGAGTTGATCTCCAGCCTAAGGCCATAGGCGCCGACATCGAAGGTGTTGAACGAGCCCAAACGATAGACTCCCGGAGCAGTCTCCCACCTCGAGAAGCCGAAATCGACAAGGAGCCTGTCCCTGACTTCTGGCGTCTGACCGGGCTCGATGAAGAACCTTGTCGGGTCCCCAGGCATCATCCTGAAGATGATGAAGAGCAGAATGAGTATGATCACAAGCGTAATCACCGTGTGCAAGGCCCTCCTGATGAGGAAGCTTCTCAGTCTCATAAGAACTACCGGGCCGAACAATACTCCAACTGATATTTAACGTCATTTGTACGGGGCTTTGTGGCCAGTAGGCTCGCCAAAGTCTCGTCTCTCGAAATAAAAAAAGGGAAGGGTGAGAAGGGTTTACCTTCTCTTCGTTCCTCGGAACACTGCAAAGCTCACTGCCACCAGCGCGATGACCGCGATCGTCGCCACCACATCGATGGCCGGAACCTCTGTATCCGTGCCGCCTCCTCCGCCGCCTGCGGTCGGTGACAGTACGGTGATTTCCTTGGCGTCTTCTGCGGACACGTATCCTGTGAGATTCGCACTGACCCTCAGGTTGAAGGTCTGAGATTCCACGCCCTCAGGCAAATCGGCGGGCGCTCCGAACACAACCGTGCCGATGGTCCCACCAAGGGTGGTGCCACTGCTCGGCGTCAACGTGGGTCCCGACGGCTCTGTCACGAGGTTCACAAGGGCTCCGTCCACGGATAAGCCGACCTGGTCCGTGACCATGACTTCAATGGGCATCGTCCCTCCCTCTTCAAGAGCGAAGAAGGACGGTTCGACAAGGACCGACAAGAACTGCGTACCTGGTGGCTGGACTTTCACCCTGGAAAACTGTACGGTCGAAGCTGGATAGGTCTTGTAGTCAAGAGCCTGCGCAGAGACGAAAACTTCCGTTTCGGCTCCCACTGTGGGTGCGACATAGTTCGCGACCAGCTGTCCGTTGATGTTCGTTGTTCCGTTGACGGTCGTCCCGAATTCGCCTCCGGGGATGCTCAGATTGCCGAGATAGCCGGAACCGGCCAGGGTCATCTGGACGGGCGCTCCTGCGATAGTGGTGGCATCGGGATCTCTCACCGTCGCCACGACGTTAGTAGTTGAGGCAGAGGCAACTGCAGATTTCATCACAGGTGGAGAGACTGTGAGCGCGTCTGGGGATGGGGGATGAATCCCTATCCTCGACCAGAACGATCCTCCGAATATGGATCCAGAAGAGCCCACTGTCCAGTTGATGAACTTGTCTGATCTATATGCCTCGATGTTCGTCCTGAAGTAGAGGACATCGTATGGCATTGCATCCGTGAGAAGCCCTGAGCACTCCTTGATCATTGACACCTGCACATCTGGATCCAGCTCGGCACGTGCATCTGTAATGAGAGTGTCGAATGTCTCATTCTGGAACCCGGGATAGTTCTGTCCTGCTGGCGCATTACCCGAATAGAAGAACGCATGGTAGTAGTCTGGAGGATCTGAACCTATTCTCCATCCGAGGACCCATATGTCCATCTCACGGTCGTCAAGACGCTCCGTGATTTCCCCGAACGCCATCAGCGTGGAAACGAAGTTCAGCCCAACTTCCTGGGCTCTGGTCGCAATCATGTTGCATGCGGATGCACGGATCGGATCGTAGTCCGCCTGGGGACACAGTATCTCAACCTCTCGGTCACCGATAGTCGGCAGATTCCGCTTTCCACTCGTGCCGTAGCCAAGGTTGAATCCGGCCTCTGTATAGTGGTCATCCAGGATTCCCCTCGCCACTTCGAGATCGTAGTCGTATTTCGTAACGGAGGCATTGTACCACTTGGTGAAGGAGGGGCTGACAGGTTGGTCTCCGGCCGCACCGAAGTTCTGCAGCAAGGTGGTCACGATCGTCTTCTTGTCGATTACGTGAGCCATTGCCTTCCTCAACCAGAGTCCATCGTCGCCCTGGGTCGGATCGTTGTTGGGATAGCCGAATGGAGACTTCCGCATATTGTAGCTGATATAGAAGAATCCCTTCTCCGCAGTGTTGAATATCCCTATGTTCGGATCGATCAAGAGACCCCCAACGAACTCGGGAGGAACGGACCAGGACACAACGTCTATCTCTCCCGCCTGGAGTGCGAACACGGCTGCCTGCGCGGTCTTGTATATCTTGAACAGCATCCCGCCGATGT
>JAJISE010000036.1 GCA_022848865.1 Candidatus Thermoplasmatota archaeon
ATGGCATAGCACTGGCTCAATTTACGTCCAGGTTGCGTATGCAATCCATTGCTATTGCAATGGTAACGATCATTGACTGGATTACAACGCACTTTTGTTCAGTCTACGTTCTTACCAACTAGTCTTTCAGAAAACTAGTTAGCGATTTCGAATGATTGGAAAATCGAAGTGGACCGGATGGGATTTGAACCCATGGCCTCCTGCTTGCAAAGCAGGCGATCTTCCGCTGATCTATCGGCCCATCGCGTACAGATAAGAGTATCTGGGGGTGAGCCAATTTTCATTAATATACTTTTTGATCGACGTGATTTATAGTGTTTAATTCACCCACCTTTTTTCGTAGGAGGTGATCCATCCGCAGGTTCCCCTACGGATACCTTGTTACGACTTAACCCCGCTTACTAAGCCTAAGTTTGAACGCAGCAAAAACTACATCCTCACTCAGACCCAACTCGCATGGTTTGACGGGCGGTGTGTGCAAGGAGCAGGGGCATATTCACCGCGGGATGTTGACCCGCGATTACTACGGAATCCATTTTCATGAGGGCGAGTTACAGCCCTCAATCCAAACTACGGACAGGTTTCGGGATTGCCTCCACCTTTCGGTGTTGAAGCCCATTGTCCTGGCCTTTGTAGCGCGCGTGTAGCCCGGGGGATTCGGGGCATACTGACCTACCGTTGACCTCCCCTTCCTCTGCCTTAGCGGCAGCGGTCCCCTTAATGTGCTCCTACTCCGGAGAATAGGGTGGCAATTAAGGATGAGGGTCTCGTTCGTTATCTGACTTGACAGAACGCCTTACGGTACGAACTGACGACGGCCATGCACCACCTCTCGGAAAATCAGGTAAAGTCATCAGCTTGACCTTCATGTAACCGTCGCCCCCGGTGAGTTTTCCGGCGTTGAATCCAATTGAACCGCACGCTCCTCCCGTTGCGGTGCTCTCCCGCCAATTCCTTTAAGTTTCATCCTTGCGGACGTACTCCCCAAGCGGCAGACTTAACAATTTCTCTCCGGCACCGAACGCCCTCGTAGGACCTCCGACACCAAGTCTGCAGCGTTTACACCCTGGACTACCTGGGTATCTAATCCAGTTCGCGACCCAGGGCTTCGTCCCTGACCGTCGGATCCGTTCCAGTTGGACGCCTTCGCCACTGGTGGTCCTCCCAGGATTACGGGATTTTACCCCTACCCCAGGAGTACCTCCAACCTCTCCCGGTCCCAAGTCTGGCAGTCTCCCCGGAATTCGAACAGTTAAGCTGCACGATTTACCCAAGAATTTACCAGACAGGCTACGGACGCTTTAAGCTCAATAATATCGACCACCACTCGGGCTGCGGGTATTACCGCGGCGGCTGGCACCCGTCTTACCCAGCCCTTACTTCCCCTGCTTTTTAGGCAGAAGAACAGCTTACGCAAAACGCAAGCACTTGGAATCCCCTCATCGCGGTTTCCCACATTGTGAAGTTTTCGCGACTGCTGCGCCCCGTAGGGCCTGGACTCGTGTCTCAGAGTCCATCTCCGGGCTACATCTCCCAATGCCCGTACCCGTCGTCGCCTAGTTGGTCATTTACACCAACTACAAGCTGATAGGCCGCAGACTCATCCTTAGGCGCCGGAGCTTTTAGCCTGAGGGCGTTCCAGCATCTCAGGCCTATGGGGTATTATGCTCAGTTTCCCGAGATTATTCCCCACCTAAGGGCAGATTATCCGCGTGTTACTGAGCCGTCTGCCGAGTCCCGAAGACTCTCGACTCACATGTCTTAATCGGATTCCAATAGCGGTGGCCTCCGGCAGGATCAACCGGAGTTGAAGTACATTGCACACGATATTGGCGTGATTGCTGAGTTTCATCTCTTCATCGAGTGTCAGAAAGGAGAGTTCCCGACTAGCGGTTTTCTCCGATCTCCATGCTGTCGGCAACATTGGAAATGGGTTGATCACTCCTCACAACCCGGCCGGAGCGTTGCCAGCTACCTCTCATCTTGTGGGGACTATATCTACATTTCGTCCCCTGAAAGGCGGTGCAAGTACCCTATCCGGCTCCCGCCTATTAATAGTTTCTCATTCGCGCTGGCCATCTGGTTTCACGGGTTGATTCCCGATCGTCAGAAAAACGTTAAAGCCGAGAATCCATCTACCATGGTGATCGCGAGAGACGTGATGAGCGGCTACGTTGTTACCGCCGGAGAATCCGAGACCATCGGCGAAGTCGCCGCCAAGCTGTCCAAACACAGAATAAGCGGTCTTCCTGTGGTGAACCTCCATGAGGAGCTCGTTGGGATGATAAGCGAGTCCGATATCATCAGGCGTTTCACTAACTTGGTCACAGAATCCACTGGAAGGAAGCTCCTCACCAGCCTCGCCGAATCGCTGGACTTGCTCACGACTCTGTGCAAGAAAAACCACGAGAAGGGAGAGAAGGTCTTCATGGACCTCAGAGAGACCCCAGTGTCCGAGGTCATGACGAAAACGATCATCGCGGCCGAACCCGATGACACGATCCAGAGGGTCGCCGAACTGATGACCACCAACAACGTGAATAGAGTTCCCATCGTCGACCATGGGAAGCTCGTCGGAATCGTTGGCCGAGCGGACATAGTCAAACGGGTACAGTCCATGGACATGACGATCGCCCCAAAGGTGTAGTCATGGGCGATGACGCCTTCGGCAAGGCATTCATGGATTTCTACTTGGGCAATGAGTCGGAGCTCGTCTTCGAGAGGGATGATGGCTACTCCAACTCGTCCGAGGTTCCGCACTACTTCCGCGAACCAGAGGGATTCCCGCCATGTGAGAAGGACGCTCTCTCATACGTCAAATCAAAGGTCCTGGATATCGGATGCGGGGCGGGGAGGCATTCCGTTTGGCTGCAGGAAGAGGGCTTTGACGTGACGAGCGTCGACTGCTCTCCTCTCGCCCTTGAGCTGTGCAGGAGAAGGGGCTTGGAAGAGCTAGTTCAAGGCGAGGTGCATCACATGCCTTTCGGGAAGGGCGTCTTCGACACCATCGTGTTGCTCGGGAACGGCTTTGGCTTGGCCGGGAGGCTCGAGGACACGATCGACCTCTTGAGAAGATTGCGCGAGATTGCGAAGGATGACGCCGTTGTCATCACCGATTCCAGGAACTACGCTCTGACGAGGAAGAAGGCACATCTCGAGTATCATGAAGCGAACCGCAGGAGGGGAAGACCCGCCGGAGAGGTCAAGATCAGGGCGAAGTGCGGGTCCGAGATCTCCAACTGGTTCTATCTGCTGATGGTTACTCCGCGGGAGATGGAAGAAGTGTGCGAGAAGGGCGGATGGAAGGTGAAGGAATTCTTCGAAGGCGTGGACCCCGTATTCGGTGCCGTTCTGGAGAAGTCTAGGCCCTGAGCTTCTTCACGACCGCTGCCAGCTGGTCCGCGACCATGCGCAGGAACTTGCTGTCTTCATCCGTGAATGGGTCGAGGCGGTCACTGTCCACGTCGATCTCCCCGAACACATCGTCTATGTACTTGATGGGAACCACGATCTCGGCCTTGGTGCTCGGAAAGCACTCCAGGTATCTATCATCCTGGGAGACGTCCGGGACGACGACGGTCTCGGCCGTCCGCGCGGCCAGCCCGCAGACGCCCTTCCCTATCGGGATCCTCGTGTGTTCCGTCGCCTTCGGTCCCTTGTATGCCTGCAGAACTAGGTCGTCGCCCTCTATCGCGTAGATGCCCACCCACGTGTAGTGGTCAAGGCTCGATTGGAGCACGTCGCACACGTCCTGGTAGAGCTCCGTGGGGTCGTCTCCTGTCTTCAGGAAGTCACCGATCTTCTTGAGCACTTCGGTGTACGCGCCGCTCATCCTGTCCCCGATGCCCATGTCGTGCGTGTGCTCCAAGATATCACCTGTTGGAATCCCTGGCAAAACGGAAGAGGTATTTAAGGAGTCGCAAAGTTGAAATTACATCGAGGCTCTGAGTGTGGCGTGAAAAGGCTGCTTCTCCACACGTGCTGCGCTCCTTGCTCCACATGGTCCGTCGAGGCCCTCAAGAGCGAGTACGATATCACTTGTTTCTTCTACAACCCCAACATCCAGCCCGAGGAGGAGTACCTTATGCGTCTCTCCGATGAGAGGAGGTTCTGCTCACACATCGGTGTCGATTTGCTGGAAGGGGAATATGACGTTGAGAAGTGGGAGTCGGAGATCAGAGGTCATGAGGACGATCCCGAGGGTGGTGAGCGTTGCAGGATCTGCTATGGGATGCGCCTGCTGGAGACGGGAAGACGGGCCGCCAAGGGCGGGTTCGACGCATTCACGACGACGCTCACAATCAGTCCTCACAAGAACGCCAGCGTCATAAACTCATTGGGAGAGGATATCGCCGTGAGAATCGGGGTCCCCTTCGTTCCGCTGGACCTGAAGAAGCGGGATGGGTTCAAGAAGAGTATCGAGATGAGTCGCGAGGCCGACCTGCACAGGCAGGATTTCTGCGGGTGCGTGTACAGCCGGCGGGACCATCCTGGCGTTCAATAGGCCAAAAGGTTTAAAGATTCAAGGGACATGGCAAAACGGGCGGGGATAGCCCAGCCTGGTAAGGCGCTGGATTGCTAATCCAGTGCGCTTTGCGCTCGGGGGTTCGAATCCCCCTCCCCGCGCCTGGCTCTATGTCATCTCCGGGGGTATTGACTGTTCGAGTTCCTCCTATATAGCAGAAAGGGCAGGACGGATGGCGGCTTTCGCTCGCTGAGGGAAGGTGGAAGGCTCGAAGTGGTCCACCAGTGCGCCGTGATGGCTTTGTTCCGGTCGCACGCCCACAGAGGGGACGTGGTCTTTCACGCCATTCTCGGCGGGCCGCCAAGACCGCCCGTGCACCTGAGAATTGATGGCCAGGACCTGAGGGACACGAGAACGGATGAGAGGTCCTGGGAGGCAATCCTCAGAAAGGTCCTCGAGGGTGGGGCACATCCAGGGATCTCCGTGAGCAGGGAATCCCTCCAGGAATTCGTGAAGAGAAAGCACGAGGAGGGGTGCGGGATTTTCGTTCTCGAGGAGAAGGGAAGAAGCATCTTCGATTGCGCTTTCTCAGAACCCGTCCTGTTCGTCGTCGGAGACCACGTGGGTCTTCCGAGGAAGGAAGAGAAGTTCATCCTGAGGTACGCGGAGAAGATCTCGCTCGGAAAACAGAGGTATCTCTCGGCGTCGTGCGTGGACATCGTCAACTTCTTCTTGGACAACCAGTCCCTTCTGAAGAGAGGAGAATCTCCGCCGCAAGGGTTTTAGGAGACTAGACCATCCTCCGCTCCGGTGAACGAATGAAGCACGTGCACTACACGGACGTTAATCGGGAGAAGGTGGATGACCCGGCCGCCACGGGTGTGAACGTCAGATGGTTGATCACTCGGGAGGACGGGGCGGAGGTTTTCGCCATGAGGCGGTTCGACGTCAAGGCTGGCGGGCATACTCCACATCACAGCCACGATTTCGAGCACGAGGTCTTCGTTCTTGAGGGGGGAGGGACGCTGAAGGTCGAGGGCGAGGAGGAGGATTTGAAGAAAGGAGATGTTGTCTTCATTCCCGCCGATGTCAAACATCAGTTCGTGAACGACCGCGATGAGACTCTCAGCTTCCTCTGTTTGATACCGTACAAGGACTAGTTCTTCTCGGGTGGTGAGATATCGCCCTCTTCGAGTCCCGCGAGTTCCATCGCCATCCCGATGCATCGGTCGAACTCGGCGATTCTCTGTATGATGAGTCTGGCACCGTCCGGCGATCCGCCGCCGTGCATGCATCCGGGGACACCGGCGCCCAGAGTGAGCCATTCGATGAGCCTTGCGACCTTCACCCTCGCGACTGCCGGAGCCGCTGCCTTCAGGTACTTCTTGACGACCTCGCCGTAGTCCGGGTCGGTCATGTCCGCGTAGGATGGCATGCAGCCAGTCTCTGCTATGCCGCCACCTATCTCTTGCGCGAGTCTCTTCGTCTCATATGGCAGTGTGGCGATGTGAAGCTTGTTCACGTTCGCGATAAGCTGGTCGGTCCTCCAGCTCCCCGATGGATGAGCCTCTCCCATGACCGCTGCTGCAACGCCCATTCCGAACGTGGTCTCGTTGTTGGCAACCATCTGAGTCAGCTTTTCCCTGAACACCTTCTCGGACAGACCGTTCGCCCAAGCGATCAGGATGGAAGCGCCGACCATCACGTCTCCCTGTCCCGCAACGCAACCCCCCATAGTCGCCCGGTAGGGCGCGACGAAGCCCATGATCGCTGGCAGCGAGGATTTGAACTCTCCCGCCAGGAACACCCTCTCCTCGGGCACGAAGACGTCCTCGAAGAGTATGTAGGACTGGGTGATTCCGCACTCGACCGGATTGTCGAAACCATCCTCCAGCTCCCTCCTGTCTCCTGGATGGGTGGTCTCCACGCACCTGATGCCTTCAGCATCTCTCGGGATCGCAAAGGAGATCGCGTAATCCTTGTCCGCTTCCCTGTACGCCGTGCCAGGCATCACGAAGATCTCGTTCGCCGCAGCGACACCGCAGATCATTATCTTCGCCCCGCGGACGACGATTCCATCATCCCTCCTCTCCACCATTCTGAGGCTCATATCAGGGTCATCCTGTTCAGAGGGTCTGAGCGTCCTGTTCCCCTTCGGGTCCGTGAGTGCGACGGACATCGTTATGTCGTTTCTCTGGGCCTGAGCCAGCCATTCCTTCAGTCGTTCGTGATAGTCCGTCCCCGCCTTCGCATCGAGGTCGAACGTCGTGGGCCACATCGCGTTTATCCCGTTCCAGCCCCCGCATCTGCCTCCGGTGCAAGTCCCAGTCACGTTGAAGAGGAGTCGCTTGATCTTCGTGTTCGCGATCATGTCCTCCGCGCTACTCATTATGGACAGATACCGTGAGACCTTCTCTCCAGTGAGAGGGGAGTCAGTCGTCAGGATATCCTCGTACTCCGCGTCCATCGCCAAGGCGTAGATCCGGGAATGGCTCTCCACTGTTCTCTTTGTCGCGGGATGGGTTGTGACATCCTCGATGAGTTCCCCGAACTTGTGGACGTTCGGTCTCATTTCCTTGAGGCTCCTCCTGTACTCTTCTGGACTCTTGAGCATGATTCACACTCTCGGCGGAACAAAGGCGGGTCGGCATTATAAACCTGCCCGCCAACATGTCCGATGCTGGGGGCGAAAAGTATATGAAAGGAGGCCCGTAATCGATGCCCGATGATAATCGCACATATCTCGGACCTCCATTGCGGAAGAAGCTGGATGTTCAAGGAGGACTTCCTCGAGAAGGCCGTCAAGCTCGTGAAGAAGCTCGATCCCGATCTGACCATCGTCACCGGAGACCTCACGGACTGGGGTCTGAAGAGCGAGTTCGAGCAAGCGCTTCATTATCTCGACATGCTGAACGAGCCTTGGTACACCGTCCCAGGGAACCACGATGCGCGGCACGAGGGTTTCAAGGTCTTCGAGAGTCTGTGGAAGAGGCCCTCCAGATTGTTCGTTCAGGAGCACGATAACCTCCTCCTGGCAGGGATGGACAGCTCCGAGCCCGACATCGATGAAGGGCACGTTGGGAGAGATCAGACAGAGTGGCTTGGAAAGCAGCTGGATAACGCCCAATCGGAGTGCCTGCCCATTGTGTTCCTTCACCACCACCTCGTTCCGGTGCCAAACACTGGAAGGGAGCGGAATGTCCTCGTGGACTCGGGTGAAGTCCTCTTCAAGCTCTTCGAGTACGGAATCCCGCTGGTGCTCACTGGTCACAAGCACACGCCTTGGGTGTGGAACCTGAACGGGCTCATCGTCTCGACCGCGGGAACCGTGTCGTGCGAGCGGACGGCGATTCCGAACTCCTTCAATATCATCGAGATCGACGATGGCAAGGTGATGATAAGCAAGCAGATCCTCGCGGAGGACAAGCGGGAGAAGATATACTCGGGTAAGATATCTCGCCCGTCGATTCCAAGCGGATGAGTGCCTTTCAGTTGGTGAGATATGACCGCCAGAGCCTACGTGACCATCATCCGGCCTGGGAACTGCCTGATTGCGAGCGGAGCGGTCGCAGTGGCTGGATTGGTGGCCGTCGGTTATTCTGTCCTCGAACATGCTGCACTCGTCAACCTCGCACTGGCCTGCTGTGCGGTGTTCCTGTTCGTGGGGGCGGGAAACACCCTGAACGACTATTACGACTATGACGTGGACAAGGTCAACCATCCTGACCGACCGATCCCTTCCGGTCTCATTGCGCGGGGCAACGCGCTGACTCTCGCAGTCATTCTTTTCATTCCCACGTTCCTACTTGGGCTACTCATCAGTTTCGAATCGCTTGCCGTCGTGTCAATCAGCGCAGTAGTGATAATCAGCTACGAGAGAAAGACGAAAAGGAAGGGCTTTCTCGGTAACCTGCAGATCAGCTGGCTCGTCGGGGGCCTCTTTCTCTTCGGAGGCATTGCGGTCTACGACAATGAGGCCGAAGCGCTCCTGAGGGTGACTGCCCTGGCGGCCTTGGCCTTCCTCTCGACGCTCGGAAGGGAAATCACGAAGGACATAGAGGATCTGAGGGGCGACCGGGACAGGACGACGCTCCCGATGTCGCTGGGCCTTGGCAGGTCCGCGAACCTCGCCCGACTTTTCTATGCCATCGCCATTGTCTTGAGCCTCGTTCTCTTCTTCATGGGAACGTTCGGACTATCCTATCTCGGGTTGGTGTTGGTGGCGGACACCGTTTTCATTGCAAGCATGGCCTACATGACTGGCAATCCGTCACTGTCCTCGAACCTGTCAAAAGCGGCGATGGTTCTCGCACTCACGGCTTTCTTGTTTGGCGGGTTGGGAGTTGGGATCTAGGGAACCACTTGCAGGTGTACCCATGAGACTGATTGTTGTCGACGGCTTGGATGGCGCGGGAAAAGACACAGTCGCTGACATGATCGTGGAGGGGCTGAGCGCAACTGGTCACACGGTCTCGGTCCTGAGTCATCCGACCTCCAGGCCTGTCGGAGTGATGGCGTCCAATGCCCTTCTTAAGCGCGGTCTTCTCGCACACGTCTTCGCTTCCCTTTTCTTCGGATTGGATATCCTGTCCTCCGTCAGGGAGATCCGAAGAGAGGAATCAGATTACGTCGTGTTCGTGAGGTACATAATGGGCTCCGCCTACCTCCCCAAAGGACTTCACACTCTCGTGCACAACGCCCTTGGCAAGAGCATGCCGAAGGCGCACCAGATGCTGTTCATCGATGCGGAGCCGGAGATAGCCATGAAGAGGATCAAGGAACGCAAGAACGGGCGAGAGATGTTTGAGAACCTCAGCTCTCTCGTGGCAGTCAGAAGAAGAGCATTCTCCCTGGTCAACAGTGATTGGATAGTCGTGAGGAACAACGGAAGTCTGTCCGAGCTTGAACAGAACCTCGCTCCTTACTCAAAGACGCCTATGGAAAAATAGAAGGAAAGATGGAGAAGCTCTCGCTTTCGGGGTATTAAGGAAACAACGCATCTGCAGCCCGATTCCCATGCGTATGCCCGCTTTGGCGCTCCGTGTACCAGATTCTTAGTGCACGACTGGCTGCAAGGAATCCCCTGAGAAACGAAGGAGCCAGCCACAATGTTTTTATACATCCAGCAACAGAATTATACATTACGGTTGTGTGAGGATGACTAGACTGATCAAAACGGACAGCGAGATACTGAACCTTGTTCTTAGGTCCCTCTACGTGAATGAAGTCTGGGAGAACGGCTTTCATTATGAGGAGGTGCATGAACTCCCGCTTCCCGAACCAGAGGACGAATAGGGACAATCAGGGCACACTGCCTCTCTCGAGATGAGTGGCCGTGTTCTCCAACTCCTTTATCTTCGCCCTTAGCGTCGCTGCCTTTGCCTCCATTCGCGAGACCTTGAGCCTGAGCCTGGCCGCTTTCGATCTGAGGTTGGCGGCTCGTGCTCTGTTTCTTGCCAGGGCCTTTACATTCTTCGCCTTCTCGACCGCTGCCATTCAGTTCCTGAATGGGGCTGGTGTATAAAATACTGGTCTTGAGTAGATTCTTATAATGACCGGGGATTAGTCACGCTGTGAAGGTCCACTTCGAAGCATTTGGATGCACACTCAACAAGGGCGAGTCGCACCGAATGGCCGAGAAGGCTTGCAAGGAGGGCTTCGGACTGGCCGAAACGCCAGACAAGTCAGACTGCATCGTCATATCGACGTGCACCGTCATCGAGACGACAGAGAGAAAGATGCTCAAGAGAATCTCGGAGCTAGCGGGCCTGAGAAAACCGATGATAGTATCGGGCTGCATGGCGGAGATCCAGAGAGATAAGGTCCTTTCTGTAGCCCCTCAAGCAATACTCCTGCCGATTGACGGGATCGAAAGAATCGATGAGGTTCTCGCTCGCTTGGGGATGAGAGGGTCCGATTCCCCATTGCCTCCTTCACCCCCGCTCAGAAATGTGGACATCGCAATCCCAATCGCCCAAGGCTGCCTGGGCGGTTGCACATACTGCATAACAAGACTTGCGAGGGGAGAACTGAGGAGCAGGTTCGTGGAAGACGTTCGGGAGGATGTTCGGCGGGCGGTCGACCAAGGATACAAGGAGGTTCGGGTGTGCGCTCAGGATACGGCGGCCTTCGGGATTGATGGAGGCACGTCCCTTCCCGAGCTTGTTGGTTCGCTTGCGCAACTGCCAGGGGATTTCAGGATCAGAGTCGGCATGATGAACCCCTCCACTCTCGTCCGGATCAGAGATGACCTTCTTGATGTCTTCGCCCACGAGAGGGTCTTCAAGTTCCTCCATCTTCCTGTGCAAAGCGGGAGCGACCGGATACTATCACTGATGGGGAGGGGATACACGTCCAGGGTCTTCGAGGAGCTCGTGGGGGAATTCAGGCGCGCGCTTCCCGACATGGCATTGTCAACGGACATAATCGTGGGATTCCCGGGTGAGGCGGAAAGAGACTTCCAGATGTCATATGACCTGATAAGGGAGATTGAACCCGATTTGCTCAATATCACCCGGTTCTCTGCCAGGGAAGGGACGTCTGCCAGTGAACTGGATGGCAGGGTCGAGGGCTGGGAGGTCAAGAGGCGGTCCAGGATCCTAACGAAGCTGCGGTCAGAGATTGGCAAGAGGAAGAACGAGAGGATTGTCGGGTCGACTCAACACGTCCTGCTGACGGAGACGGTGAAAAAAGGGAGCACGGTCGGAAGAACGATGAACTACAAGCCAGTCGTGTTCAGGGAGGAACTCCCGCTCGGGACCTTTGTGGAAGCAAGGATTACGGGAGCGGAGGACGCCTATCTCTGGGGAGAACTCCTGTAGCTCAGCGGGAGTTTGATATATGAGAAAGCTCTTGAATCGGAATGAAGCCCCGTGGTGTAGTGGTCAATCATGCTGGCCTTTGGAGCCGGCGACAGCAGTTCGAATCTGCTCGGGGCTATTCTCCTTTTATCTTCTCTATGAGTTTGAGGATGAGAAACGGGATGAGGATCCACAGGAAGAAGGCCGTGTAGACCATCTCTGGCGGGAGGGGTTCGTCGGTGGACACCGCGTACGCTGAGATCACCGTGCCCAGCATGGCAAGCGACACCGTCGCGAAGACCGCGAAGACAAGGGTTATTATTACAATCGTCCTGTGGAACTTCAGACCCTTCACCACGATTCTTTGCGCAGGATGTCGGACAGATCCCTGCGACTCCTCATACTTGGTTGTTCGACGGGGTGGCCCACGGGAATGATTGCGACGGGTCGTATGTGTTCCGGGAGGTTCAGTATCCGCTTCACTGGGTCTTCATCGAACGCCCCGACCCACACAGCCCCCAAGCCCATGTCATGCACCGCTAGAAGTATGTTTTGGATCGCTGCACCAGTGTCGTGAAACACGTAGAGCTCTCTTCCTCTTTCTCCATAGTGAGCGATTCTCTCATAGTTGACGCAAACGACGATGCAGACTGGGGCCTCTGAGATGAACATCTGATTCAGTGCTGCGGCTGCCAGGGCCTCCTTCGTCTTGTCATCTCTGACCGCGATGAACTCACGGGGCTGGAGGTTCCCCGCTGACGGCGCCATGTTTGCGAGTTCGACCAGTTCCTCGACAACCTCCTCCGCAACCGGGTCTGCCTTGAAAGCCCTGATACTCCTCCTTTCCCTTATCGCTGTCTTGACCTCCATAGCGGGACGAATGCGTCCCATGAGAATTAACTTTCGTCCGCGTGGGCGGTCTGTTTTATACGAAGAGACCTTTTCCAACGATGTGAAGGTCGTCTGCTCGATGCGGTTCACTTACGACAGCGAGGAAGAGGCGGAAAGCGTTCTGGCCGCCGTCCAGACTGACAATGAGGATTACGTCAAGACGCACTTGGAGGGATCCTCGGTCGTTTCGGAGGTGTTGGCGGGGAGCATCCCAAGCCTCTTGCATACCCTGGACGATTACTTGTCCTGCCTGACCGTGGCAGAAGATATCATTGAGAAGAGGTTCCGGAGAGCCCCTCTCTGACCCTCGATGCGATTCCCCGCTGGAAAGCCAGCATCTCCTCTCGGTTCATCAGGGCTCTTGCCACGGCGAGGAGCGCATCCTCCTCGTCCACGACGAGAACCTCATCGCCCGGGCGCAGTCCCTCATCGCATTCCACAACGAACTTCGCGAAGACATTCCTTCCTTCTCTCACGAACTCTGCTGCATCCGCGTTCACGACGACGCGCATTTTCGGCGGGCCGAACATCTGGTGGAGGATCTCTGCACCCGCGAGCTTGAGTGTGAACAGCCCATCGTGGGCCCTCATCGAAAGGACGTGATCATCGTTCAGGAATACGTTCCTGATCTTGTCCGTTCTCTTGGACTTGACCGTTCGGACCTCTCCGTCCGTGAGAGCGTCCCCGGCCCTTAGGCCGAACTGGTAATCTGCCACCCGCCGGATCTTCTCTCTGTCCCAGTTCGTCGAGGACGGCGAGACCGTGGACGCGGGTATCAGGTCTATCGAGTCCTCGTCCTCCACCGCGTATGATGGCGGGGCGTCGTGGAAGAGCAGGAACCGCTGCATCCACTCCTCCATCATATCCCTTGACTCTTCCTGGATGACCGCGGGGACAACCGCTTGAGCGACGGGGTAGACCTCGTCGAGCTCGATCGGGACAGGTCCGAGAACCGAGTTCACGATGACGGCTACCCTCGTCCTTTCGGCGATTCTGTCAATCAGGCTCGAGAAGTGTCGAAAGAAGGGCCTTGGAGCTTCTGGTAGGCTGACGACGGCGTCGCATTCTGGGAACGAGTAGTTCGTCATGACGCGGTCCCGCAGGCGCTCTGCGGCGGGTCTGAGGAGGGACGATCTTCCTGTGAGGAAGAACCCGCCCTCCTTCGAGGTGTTCTCATACCGCTCGAGGAAGCTGCCGTGTGAGTAGAGCCTTCGGACCGCATCGGACAGATACGGATGGGCCCTTGATCTCTTCTCGACGAGCTCCAGCAGGCTCCCCTCAGAGATTGCCTGCTTGACGGTGAGGATCTCCGCTTGGCAGATGTGAAGATTGTGCTCGGCGACTCTGGACGGGCTCTGCTTCAGATCCTCCAGGTCGATGCTCGAACACACTGGACAACAGCACATGTTGTAGGCGAGGTCATCAACCCTTCGCGTTCCGTCTGGGAAAAGCATCCTTCCTTTCGCCGCGAACTTGGCGTAGGAGGACGAATCGAAAAGATCGCAGCCCATCGCGACCGCCAAGGAGAACATCATTGGGTGGCCAGCTCCGAAGAGGTGTACTGGTATCGACGGGTCGAGCCTCATCTTGCTGTGTATCACTACATCGACGAGGTCGCTGTACCTGTAGCTCTCCATGAGAGGAACGACCCCGCCAATCGCGTGTATGGCGAAGCCCATTGAGCTGATCTCCCCCGCACACGTTTCCCGCAGGTCCGGGTACGTCGAGCCCTGAACCGGGCCGACGAGGGGGGCGTCCGGATGCGCTTCCTTCGCTTCCCTGGCCCTCTCCAGCGTCATCTCGACCCCCGCCTGTGCGTCTGGCCTGGGCTCGTCAGGTTCGGAGAAGACGTCGAGGATGGTCGAGAAGTCCGAACCGATGCTCTGCTGGAACTGGACTATCTCGAGGTTGTCCACATCCACTTCTCCGTACACATGCGACTGGAATGTGCCGGAATCTGTCATGATGGGGCCATCGAAGTCCAGGAGAGAATGGAGACCTTCTTCCTCAGCCCTGGACCGGAGGTCAGGGCTGCCGCGAATGATGTATGCGTTCGTGATGATCAGCGACACTCCGAATCTGTCCTTCATCTCTCGCGGGGGGATGGTCATCCGGTTCGGATTCACGACGGGTGCTAGGGCCGGGGTCTCTATCTCACCATGAGCCGTCTCTAACAGACAGATTCTTCCGAGCCCGTCCCGCTTCCTAATCTCCAGCATCTAAGTCGGGAATGCTGCTGTTCGTTTTAGACTTTCCTCAGAGCTCGTACGTTCTGCACAACTTCGGAGGGATGACGCCGCTTGCGGCTTCCTTGAACATCCCCGGATGTTCCGTGTGCACGGGGAAGACCTTCTTCGCATCGATCGTCTTCAGGATGTCGAAGATCTCCTCCTTGCTGCAGTGACCGCTGGCATGGTACTGATGGAAGTGGAACTTGAAGCGGTTAAGCCAGTTGTGCTTCACTTCGTCCTCAACGTCATCCTCCTCGAAGGGTTCGCTCATGGAGTGAATGAAGTGGCCGCCGGGACTCGGGTCGATGTCCACGAGCTCTGTGAAGTAGTGGAAGTCGAGCTGAAGGATGAGCTCCTTCTGGTTCTTGTGAACGAACTCTGCATCAACAACATGATCCATGAGTTCCTCTTCCCAGCTGGGTCTTTTCAGCAGGTGGCGGGCGTAGATCAGGATGTTCTCGTCCTTGAAGACGTCCGGAACCTTGATGCCAGGGTCCTCGGAGAGGCTCATCAGGAGTCTAGCGGTTCTTGTCGAGATGACGAACTTCCTTCCGGTCTCTTGCGCGACCCTGTGGAACGTCTTCATCCTGTCCACGTCTCGAGGGTAGAACGTGGTCGCAACAAGCTTCCCTTGGGCTTTTTCCACAACGCTCTTGGCGTTGGTGAGGACCTCGCTCTCCGTGTAGTTCTTCCTCGTCTCCGTGGGTTCCACCCTCGTGCCTTCGCAGATCAAGAAATCCGCTTCTTGAGCCTCTTCGAGGAAGTCGTCGGTCATCTTCGCGTGTGTACCGTGCCTTCTGAGGTCTCCAGTGTAGGCGAGCGTTCCCGCATCGGTGTGGATGACATGCCCATATGCCGCCGGGACCGAATGGTCGACGTGAATGGGCCGGACC
This sequence comes from Candidatus Thermoplasmatota archaeon, assembly GCA_022848865.1. Taxonomy (NCBI): domain Archaea; kingdom Methanobacteriati; phylum Thermoplasmatota; species Thermoplasmatota archaeon. The sequence continues at coordinate 15,281 of JAJISE010000036.1, forward strand.
TCAATCCCATCGATGTCTATCGCATCCCCCGTCCGGAAGGTCCTGAAGTCACGTTCCCCGAACAGTGAACCTCGGGATGTTTCCTCCCATGAGTCCAGAATCACCTTGGTCCCTTCCCCGAGATACACAGGGATCTGAGGGTCGATGAGATGGACATGCGAGGAATGGTCGAAGTGGATGTGACTCAGGAATACCCCGTGGAACCTCGGGGCCTCGTACTTGAGGTCCGTCTGCTCGAGCATTTCCTCAGAATAGAGGCCAGGGATCTCGGGGAGAAGGCCCAGGGCGAAGTGGTCCTTGAGCCCCACCCTTGATATCCTAGGGGAAAGGTATTGCACGAAGTATTTCTCACCAAAATCGAAGGACTTCCCCATATCGAGGAAGATCCTCGTCCCTCCCTGCTCCAGCAGTATCTTGTTCCCTCCGATCTCTGACACCCCTCCATAGAACGTCAACCTCGTCTTCATGATGATATGCAGGAAGGCTTCGGAGGATAAAAGGAGTCCGTCTTATTCGCAGAGATTAAGTAATGCTGGAGCGATGTCTGGACGGGGAATCGAACGCTCAAGAACACCTTTCTTCACATTCCAGGCATCGGATACCAAACGGAGAAGCGGATATGGGAGTCCGGAATCAGAACCTGGAACCAGTGCCTCAGGCGGACATCCCATCTCCCCCTGGGCCCGCGGCAAACGGAAGTCGTCGTGGACGAGATCTCAAGGTCCCTGGACCAGCTCGACCGCAAGAACCAGACGTTCTTCCGCGATAAGCTCCCCGGGAGGGAGCTGTGGCGGGCCTTTCCGGAATTCCGCGACTCCATCGCCTACTTGGACATAGAGACGACAGGCCTGTCTCCTCATCATGATGATATCACAGTCATCGGTCTCTACGACGGAGATGATGTCCACACTTTCGTTCGCGGCATCAATCTGCGTGACTTCCGGAAAAAGATCCAGAAGTACAAGCTGCTGGTCACCTACAACGGTGCGGGCTTCGACCTCCGGTTCATTGAAGAGGAGTTCTCACGAATAGGCTTGAACCAGATTCACATCGATCTCCGTTTTCCTCTGTACCGAGTAGGTCTGAAGGGCGGGCTGAAGGCCATCGAGCGGACCGTGGGCATCAGCCGAGCCGAGGAGACGCAAGGTCTGGACGGATTCGATGCGGTGCGGTTGTGGAAGGAGTATGAGGCAGGCAAGCAGGAATCCCTTGACCTGCTCGTCGCCTATAACAGGGAGGACATAGTCAATCTGGAGGCGCTCATGAGAATCGCCTACTCCACTCTGAGAAGGTCATGCTTCCTGTGAAGGACCTCGAGAACGGAGCATGCTGCCGTCAGAGACCCCCTCGCGGATGATCACAGCGTAGCCTTGCCCCTGTACACGTCGGCCGGGTACTTCTCCTCGTTCCTCTTGACCTTGTCTGTGATAATCCTTGAAAGGTCGATGTCCAGGGCAATACAGAAACTGAGCACGTAGATCGCGATATCAGCGAGTTCCTCCTCGATACGTCCTCTGAGCTCCGGCATCTCCCTGTCTACTTCCTGCTCGCCCTTCCACTGGAAGATCTCGAGAAGCTCCGCAGATTCCAAGGACAGGGAAATCGCCAGGTCCTTCGGATTGTGATACTTCTGCCATTCCCTTCTGGCAATGAACTCCGCGACTCTGCTCTTGAGCGATTCTACCGTCGTTGTGCCGTCCAGCATGAAGCCGAATCGGAACGAGTCTATTAACTCTTTTTGAGGGCTGTGGCCCCGAAGCTTGGGACAATCCTGGTCCAATCTGGAATCTCGATCCAACCAGCCTCGGATGGCAACTCCTCTGGTCTTGGCAGAGATAGATTGTGCACCGCGAAGTAGGCGCTTAGCCCAGCGACGGCGGCATCGAGCTTGTCATGGGATTCCTCGCATTCTTCTCCGAATGAGGAGAAATCGATGATCGAGGAAAGGGAATCGACAATGAAGGCCCTTGCCTCTTGACCCTCATTCTTCTTGTACATCCTCATTGCTCGGTCGAAGTCCTCTCGCGGCAGTTCAAGAGCCCGCCTTAATGCGAACAGCGAGGCTTTGGGATACACCTCCCTGACTCTCACGGTTGGGAACCCTTCGCTTCTCAGTCTCCTGAGCAAGTACACCGTCCTTGCCACAATCTGTCCCAATGCCATCGTCTGCATCGGGCGAACCTCATCCAGTGCATTGGATACGAATATCTCCGTCAGTCTCTCTGCGTATGGGTTTCTGCCGGAATCGACTATCATCTTGGTCTCACCCGATGGGCAGTTCTCCAGGCCGGGACAGTCAGCATCTCCACACCTGAGGCACGGGGGCAGGTCAAACGGAGAATCGATGCCCACGCCTTTCACCGCATCTCTCCTATCGACCAGGAAGCTGACAATGAAATCATCACCTCTTGGTGGAACTTCGTGAATGGCCGTGATTGTGAGACGACTCCGCTCACTCCGCAAGAGGGCGATTTCGGTGTTCGAACCTTCTCTCCCTCCAATATCTATGCCGACATACAAGATCGCACCTCCACTAACGGTCCCACTCAGAGCGCATCCGCGATGTCTTGGCCACTGCCTCTGAGGCTTGAAGCACAATGTGATATCAGCTATATTGTCCTTTTGTTCGGAAGTCAGCTCTGCAGAAACAACACCGTGATACTGCCCAATACTGGGAGGAATACTGGAGTTTTGTTAACAGATTGTCAATCCAGATGCTATTGAAGATTCCCACGAGCCGTGTCCTCAGGCTTGCCTCGAGACACAGTTCTTGCGTTGTAGACGCTCAAATGCCCAGCTTGTCCAGCGTCTCCTGGAGTGGAACCCCATTGCTGTCCCAGCCTCTCATCTCATAGTACTTGTCCAGAACGAGATTCATGTCCTCGTCCGAAACGAAGGCAGTGCAACCCTTTGCCACACCAGTTGGCAGAGCATCTCTCAGGAACCTGTGAGGCAGAATGTCCTGGGCCCTCGTGGGGCCTTCCCGAACGCTGAACGCCCTGATCAGAGTCCACACTCTCTCCGAGATCTCACTCAACCTCTGCGCCGTCATCGGTGAACCTGTTATGGCCTCGTAGGCTCTCATTCTCATGTCGGATGTCATCTTGTCCGTCGCAAAAGCGCATATTATGTAGTTGTCACGTTCCACAGTGAAGTTCTGTCCGTCGATGACTTTCTCGACGACATCAAGGGCGCTCTCATCCGGTATTCCCCTCTCCGAGTAGAAATCACGAAGATGCGACCCGCCTATGTCGGCCGTCATATAGGCGAGACCGTGACCCAGCTTCCCGCGTGGGTCCCAGGCCGGGATTTCCAGACCCTTCACCTGCACGGCGATCCGCTCTGCCTCCTTGCCCAACTCCTCTGACGCCTTACGTACTCCGTTCGCCAGCAGATCGCCTATTCCCTCCTTGTGCGCGACCTTGCGTATCAGCTCCCTCAATTGCTCAGGTTTGCCGAACTCGATATCCTCTTCTACGATGCCTTTCTGACTGCACTCCATCGCGAACCCGAGCACTCCGCCGGTCGAGATGGTGTCAAGCCCCAACCGATTGCAGAGCATATTCGCATCCACGATTGCCTGCAGATCTCTGTTCCCTGTATTGGATCCGAGCATCGCAAGTGTTTCGTACTCCGGTCTGTCGTACTTGTCATCGAGCGTTGCTGGACAGGCAATCGGGCACGGACAGCAAGGGACCGTTTTGACGTCATACTTCTCGTATATGGCCTCACCTGAGATATCCGAAGCGCGCTCGAACTGAGCCTCCTGGTAGTTCCTTGTGGGAAGCCTGTCCCTTTCGCTCGCGCCCTCCAATATCCCAGTTGTCCCGTACTTGTAGAATGGCCGCCCCTCCTCCTTCTCCTTTCGGACGCTGGCGTTGAACTCTCTGACGACCTCCTTCAGTTTCTTCGGGTCGCTCACAGGGACTTTGAGGCTACCTTTGGCGACGATCGCCTTCAGTCTCTTTGAGCCGAAGACCGCCCCGAGGCCGCCTCTCCCTGACGCCCGTCTTGTGTCGCTAATGAGGCACGAGAAGAGAACCAGATTCTCACCCGCTGGGCCTATCGTCACGCAATGAGAATCCTCCCCCTCCATCGACCTGAGTTCCTGCTCCGCAGTGTCTGTCTCGAGACCCCACAGGTCGCGAGCGTCTTTGACGTATGCTTCTCCGTTCTCTATCGTGATGTAGGCTGGGTGGTCCGAAGTCCCCTCCACGATGACGCCGTCGAAGCCCGATTTCTTGAGTGAATGACCGAAGTTGCCGCCGGCGTACGTATCCAGAAACATACCAGTCATAGGTGACACCGCGGCGGTGCAGAACCTTCCCGTGCTGGGCACGGCAGTTCCTTGGAACGGACCGACAGTGAGGGCGATTTCGTTATCGGAGGAGAGCGGGGACGTCCCCAGATCGAGTTCCCTGCAGATGTAGTAGGCCGCCAGACCCTTCGCGCCGAAGAACTTCTCAATGACGTCATCGGGGATGTCCTCATAGGTGACATCTCTCGTTGACAGGTTGATTCTCGCGAGCTTCCCCCAGTAACCGTGCAGGTCTCCCATGGCAGACCAGAAAGAGAACGCGGTATTTCCAGGTTTCTCAAACGCCAGTGCTCGTATCAATCTTGATAATGGTAGAGAAACCGTTTTTAGGCTCTGAGTAGTGGATAGTCTTCAATGGACAAAGGTCACTCCTTGGAGTACGATGCCCCCATCAAGATGAAAGTCTGTTTCGTGGGCGACTTCGCGGTCGGCAAGACCAGTGTGGCGGAACGATTCGTCCATAATCGGTTCAGATCCGCGTATGTTCCCACGATAGGTACACAGATACTCAAGAAGCAGTTCACGCTGGGACATCCAAGTCGCAAGGGGACGATCCAGATAGACATGGTGATATGGGACATAATGGGTCAGAAGGGATTCAGGGAACTCCTCAATGAAGCTTACTTCCACGGCACGAGGGCCGTGTTGGCGGTCTGCGATGTCACTCGAGAGGAGACCCTCGACAATCTGACCTACTGGATCGACGCCGTCTACAACGTCACCGGACCAATACCCGTTCGAATCCTTGGCAACAAATGGGATCTCAAGAATCAGCTGGAGATGGACGAGGCTGACATCACTGCGATGGCTGAGAAGTACGATACGGGATACAGCCTGACCAGTGCCAGGACGGGAAAGGACGTGGAGACGGCCTTCTATGCCCTCGCCGAGAAGTACATCATCGAGAAGTTCGCGACCAGCAAGGACCATCAGGCTGAGGAATTCCCCATTACACCCGCAGGACAGTCTCGCGGGAAGTCCTTGGCGGAATGAGCCTCGTAGCCTCCCAGGCACCCTCGGGTTTTTTCGTATGAAGAGGGAAAAGGGCCGCGCTTCGCCATGCCTTCTCGCCAGTGATTCTCATCCGGAGAACCGGGGCCAGATTGTTGGCGCGAGTTCCCAAATCTTAAATAGGTCTACTCGTCTTTCAACGACAAATGATTGAAGCGATTCTTGCCATCCTGTTCATATTCTTCCTGCCTGGCTTTCTCCTGGTCAACGCCATATTCCCGCGAAAGGGCGAGCTCGACAGGGAGTACGATCTTCTGTACAGAATCACTCTTGGGATCGTGATGAGCGTCGTCATTGCCGTTGCCGTGGGGTTCGTGCTCAACTCGCTGACTCAGGACTTCGGGATTACTCAGGAGTCAGGCATGGGTTTCGTCACAGGTGCGAATCTGTGGGCTATCCTTGTGACGCTCTCGATTCTGCTTTTCCTCCTAGGCTGGCTTCGGGGGGCATATCCCTTCATGGGGAGACTGCACCCGAGTCTACTCAGACATCCCAAGAGGGAACCACAGTCTGTGCTCGTTGATGTGAAAGAGGACAGGGAGATCGTCGAGGAGATCAGAAACCTCGCTAGAACTCGCGAGGAGCTGAGAATGAAGATAAAGGACCATGAGGGGAGGATAAGGCAGAGCACGGGAAAGATCAGGGAGAGCTATCTGAACAAGAAGGATCGGGCAATGGAAGAGCTGAAAGAAGTGGACATCAAGCTCAGGAAGATAGAGGAGCAGAGGGCCCGGGAGCTGTATTGAGGCGATCGATGGAACACAAGCTCGTCGTTGCGGTGAGAGATGACCTCAAGCTCTCTGGGGGGAAGATGGCTGTTCAGGTCGCCCACGCAGCGGTCAAGTGTTCGCTCGACTGTCGGAAGGAGAACAAGAGATGGTTCTCTCGATGGATGAAGGAGGGCCAGAAAAAGGTCGTGGTCAGGGCAAGGGACCTCCGTGAGCTCCGCGATCTGGAAAGAAAGGCCTCACGACTGAAGATCACGGTCGCGCTGATCGAGGATGCAGGCCTGACGGAGATCCCTCCTGGAACCGCGACGTGTCTCGGGATGGGTCCAGCCCCTGATTCCATAATCGACCAGGTCACCGGACGCCTGGACTTGTGGTAGAATGAAGGAGAACATCAGGATTCTGGGGATCGACGATTCGCCGTTCAGTTTTGAGGATGAAAGCGCGGAGATTGTGGGGGCACTCATTCGGACGCCCAACTACATCGAGGCGGTGATGAGATCCGAGATCGATGTGGACGGGTGGAACTCCACGCTGAACGTGGCAGAAATGGTGCGGTCTTCCAGATACCGCGAGAACATCTCGGTGATATTCCTTGACGGAATCGCCCTGGGCGGGTTCAACATCGTGGACATTGGCAAGCTGAGCGAGGAAGTCGGGATTCCTGTAGCAAGCATCAGCAGGAA
>JAJISE010000037.1 GCA_022848865.1 Candidatus Thermoplasmatota archaeon
GCATCTACGTCTTTCTTCATGTTCTGGGTCTGGCTTTCTTGGCGCCAATGGCCTTCACATACGTCTTGAGAAAACGGAGGAATGGGCTGAGGAGAACAGTAGTAATCGCTACTGTGACAACATCGGTTCTTCTGCTTTTCTTCTTCTCGTTCTCCAGTACTCTAGCTGGTTTTGAGAGAAGCCCGTTCGTTGGCGATCAGGCGTATGTCAAGCAGTTTGAAACTCCCTGGGAGCGACAAAGTGCCCAATGGATGTTTGACTTAGGGGGAGCATCGGTTGACTTTAACTACTACAGGTCCCCGACTTTCTCCAAGATATCAATAGGTCGGGCTTGTTGGAATAGGACCTGCTCCTTGTCGGAGGTCCAGAGAATTCCTGTCAAAGAAGGTACTATGTATGATTTCGAGAACGTATCGGGGCCATCACTGATTTTGTTTTCAGAGTACGATGTGGAGATTGGATTCCAATCTGAAGCGCTTAGAGTAGGCCGTCATGGGCAAGTCATCTATACGAGAATATCCCCAGAGTCCTTGAGTGAGTTGAATATGAGGAACAGAATATTCGATGCAGGCAAAGCTCACATCTTTCTGAGTTTGGCCTAGTTGTACTTGCAGAGTCTCGGAGGAGGTGGTCTGGTCAGGATCCGCACCCCGCTCGATTCCATCTTCTCGTATATCGGATGCGCCTTGATTAGACTCGGCCCGCTTCCAGGGTTCTGTAGCCAGCGGACGTGAAGAGCGAGCCACTTCTGCTCGGTCCCGCTGATACGGTCAAGGACTGTGCCTTCGAGACCCCGACCACCGAGTCCCTCGAGTCCACCGCCTCCCCGCCCGGCTCGACATCCAACCACTCCCGCCAGATCCATGCGTCTTCGCCCTCCAAGGTCTGCATCTCCGCCCGCGAGTGGAGCCCGTGCTCCTCTCCATCGACCGCCAGGGCTCCTTCAGAGTACCCGAATCCTTCGTTGAAGAACTCGCTGTTCCCGACGAAATCGAGCATGAGGAAGGAATTCTTGTCGTCAGACAGTCGGGTTCCTCGCTAGCGGATCTGTCTATTCAGAGTCTCAGACCGCGTGGACCGGGGAACGTCTCCCACGGACGTATCCCGCCAGAAGGAAGATGCCTATCCCCAGGCTGACAAGGCCTTGGCTGACCAGCCAAGCTATGGCAATTCCAACCAAGCCTAACCAATTAAGAAAAATGTAGCCGAGCACCACGATTATAAGCGCATTGAAAGCCGCTATAGCAATGATTGGCTTGATCTTCTTCAACACCTGCCTTGTAGCTATGAACGTTGAATTGAATGCGACGAAGATGCTGGAGACCGCGAATATCTGAAGCAAGGCCAGGCCCTTAACCGAGTACTCAGCTTCGAATAGCAACAACAGATAATCTCCGAAGAGAAGAACGACTATCACCGCAGGAATCAGAAGAAGGAATATGAACTTCAACGCCTTGCGCACATTGCTCTTCAGTTCTCTCTCGAAATGCGAGCCCTCTGCGAACAGGGACGTGCACACCGCATATGTTATCGCGAAGAGAAGCCATGCAATCGTGAATGCGATGTAATAGTAGGCTACGTTCTCCGCAGGGAGCGTATTCACAATGAGCAGAGGAAGCACAGCGGCGGGCATTGCGGTGAAGATTCCAGCAACGTAATTCCCCGCGGAAAAGTGAATCATATCATTGACGACGCTCTTCCTCACCGTCGGAACCGGTCTGTATCCCGGATTCACGAGGGGCATGAAGACGAGCATGCCGATGATTAGCGCGAAAAGAAGAGCAACGCTCCAGGACGCGAATATGCCGAAGGCTCCGAAGAAGACCGCGAAGAATATGGGAAGAACTATCCTCAAGCCGCTGATCAGACTTCCCGCCAAAACGAACTTCGCATTCCTTCGTGCAACGAAGACCTGATTCATAAGAGGGAAGAGAGCGAAGACCACGGAGAAGAGGATGAAGGACGCGAAGAATATCCAGTTCTCGCGAATGAAGAGCAGAGCGGGAGACCAGATCTCCAGACCCATGAGGAATATGAAGGATATGAGGATGGCTGCGGCACCGCTTATCGTGAAGCAGGAGTTTATCATCGCCCTCGAGTTCTTTCCGGAGGAGGGAAGGAACCTCACGAGACCTATGTCGAATCCGAACCTGGAGAGCATTCCCAGGAAGAAGACGACGGGGATTATGGTTGCAGCGAGGCCGACCTCGTAGGGAGTGTAGAGCCTCGCCACGACCATCCAGAAGATGAAGCCCAGGCCGCTTGCCACGACCGTGTTAGCCATCAGGAAGATGGCATTCCTGTAGAGCGACGTCCTCAGATCGCGGAAAAACTCTGTCACGAAACGCATGAACCCTCCTTCCTTCTACCCCGCTATCCTGAGCGGGCCTCCCAAGTGCGAGACATTCTCCCCCTTGTGATTCCATAAGTCTGATGATTCATAAAGATTTCCTACTTTCTTGCCGTGGAGCCACGCTGTGGGGGTGCTCCCTCGGGTACTATGGAATGCTGGCGTCTATCACTAGATGATGATTGGGTCGGTTATTGAATGGTCTCGATGGGTTCGTCATTAACTCGCCAGAAAGGTACTAAGCGCAGTTTCACCAACCCCCAGTAAGTGTTTTAATACGCACGAAGCGTTCATTGAAACAATCATGAAGCACGCAAAGGTAGGGTTTGTGAGAGAGGCTTTCGCGCCTCGCTGCGTTTTCCAATTCATATTTAGACCGGGGAGTTGGTAGATATGGAAGGCAGGCATTTGGTTCTGTTGGTGCTGGTTACCTCCGTACTGGCAGTGGTGCAACCACAAAACGTGACAGCAGACGAAGGAAACGTATCGGAAACCACTGTTCACTTTGGACTATCCCCAGTGGAAATAGTGGCAGGAATCACCTTCGAGCTTTCGTGCAAGGTGAATGTTGTGAGCTCAGATTTCGAGCTCAAGTCGGGAGAGAGTAGGATTGCCTCCTACGGCGTGACTCCAGGTCCCTGCAGTGCGGAGCTGGGGATTCTTGGAATCCCCCTGGCTCTGCCTTTGTACAACTCAACCCCACTCGGTGCATCTCCCTACTACATTCCCGGCGTCTCTGGGATTACGCTTGGTCTCGCGGACGTAAGCATCGACCTCGTCACAAGTTTGAAGGGAACACTGGATACGACTTCAGCAGCGCCTCTCCAAATATCCGAGGACAGTCCTACATGGGATGTGTGGGGAAGCAGGCAAGTCAACGTCGATCTGGCGTCTTCGTTGACTGGCGGGAGGGAGACAAAAAGCCTTGTGATGAGTCTCGGCTATGAAATCTCACTTGGTGTGAGTGTGTGGTTTCTCGGCTATCGACTCATCGGATTCAATCTCATGGATATCGGCACCATTCCAGGGACTCCTGAGATAACAAACCATGTTACGGCGGACTACAAACCCACGGCGATAGCTTTTACAGGAGACCCCATCGCAACCTTCGAGGAAATCACCCTCTATTGGACGAAGAATCCGGACTCGGACTTTGCCTACTACGAGATAATCCGGATTCATCAATCTCTCGAGATGTCATTCAAGATAGCGGACAGCAACACTGTGACAGCCCATCTCCTAGCCAAACCCCTCCAGAGCTATGAACTGGAGGTGAGAGTGTACGACTATGCGATGCAATATTCATCCACTGACCTAAAGTCGGTCACTACTCCTGACTATCCCATTCCTGAGCCGGTTGTTCTGTTTTCACCCCAAGATCTCACTTCGACCAGTGTGACTTTCACGTGGAGCAAGAGCACTGATCCTTATTTCGATAGGTATGTAGTTGAATTGTGTGATGGCTCTAGATGCCACAGATTCGAGATTCAAGACACAGAGAGAAATTCGTCAGTGCTACCTGTTTTCTCTGGAAGGGATTATACCGCAAAAGTGTTTGTCTATAATAGCTTCAATCGCCTCTCGAGTTCCAACGAGCGTTCGTTCGATGTTCCTGAAAGAAGAGAACAATCTATCGAAGCTGGACCTGTTGATTCCCTGCTAATCCCCATTGCTCTTCTTGTTCTGGGACTTGCTTTGGGAATGATTTCGAGCTTTGTAATTCAAAGAATGAGGAATAGAAACGAGGAAGATCCTCAGACCGAATGATGGCCTTTCGATCCTAGATCATGTGCCTCCGTTCTTTCTCCTTCTTCTTTCCGCATTCTCACCCTTCTACTTCCGTATCACTTCAAATTCCCGCTGGAGATTCTCGCTGGAATCTCCGTAGTTGCTCAGGTTGTATTCTTATCGTTGGAATGCATAATCCATCTGGAGGTCTGCAGAGATGTTTGGAAAATCCAAGAAGAGCGAGTCCAAGGAGACTAGGTCTCGACTGAGGAATCTAGAAACGGCGGTGAGGTCTCTTCACAAGATAGTCAAGGAGCACGATGCGCTCATCAAGCAAGTCCTCGAGCAAAAGCCTCCTCCCACCACAGTCGAAAAGGTTCTGATACGCGAAGAGGAGGCGTCCGCAGCCAAGATTGTCGCAGAACCTGCAAGGCCAGAGGAATCGCTTGTAGACGCAGTCAACAGACTCCTTCTTGATGAGAGAAATCGATCCTCCGCGGGCAGATTGAAGATGAAACTCAGAGGGAAGCTGTCAAAGAGGTACAGCATTTCCCACCGTCAAGTGTACGAGACAGAAGAACGGATTCTGAGGAAAATGAGAATAGCTGAACCGGAACCCCGAGTGAAGCTTGAGGACTATCCCAGCGCTTCAGTGACGCGGACTCCAGAACCTCGAGTGTCAAGGGCTCCCAAGGCAGCCCCAATCCCGAGGGAGATTCCCAGGGAAAGGCCGAAAAAACCCGCACAGATCCTTCACGACAAGTATGGCAAAGAGGTTACCTCAGCTATAAGGACCGTTCAGAAGGAGATGAGAAGCCCCACGATTCGCAAATCCGCAATCAAATGGCTAATGAGGGAAAAGAGACCACAGGAAGCGGCATCCAGATTCGTCAACTCCTACTACTCAAGACACGAAACCCCACCAGCATCGGTGAATAAGGACCTCCTGGAGAGATTCGCCTATCCCCCGAAAACCATCGAACCCTCGTTCGACGTCTTCAGGAATCTGTTCCGGTGCGATGTGCTCGAGAACGGACTCGTTCACTTTCCCGAGTTGTGCGACCTCATCATCAAGCGGCTCAGAGTTGTATCCAGTACCGCTCGCCACGCAGATCTTCAATCCCTCATGGAGAGTGACGTGAAGCAACTGATCGCGAGGGAGACGACCAAGCGGCTCCACGAGAGGGCCACATTAATCCACATGGACTCTGCAATCCTCAAGAAAGTGGTTTCCGATCAGTTGAGAATTCTCATGACCGAGATGGATGGACGGAATCCGAAACTGAAGGCCAAGGAGGTCGACGGTGAGAATCGGTACTTCTTCTGGCATCACAGGTTCGATGACGATGGGCCCACGAAATCGATTAGCGAGATGATCTCGGAGGAAAGGAACATCAGGAGAGGGGTAATGAGGTGATCATATGGCTCGAAAGAGGATTGAGACAAAGATGCTTGATGATTTCACCGAGTCTCTCAAGAAGACCTTGCCCAGGTATGGCGAGCTACGAGGGGAGCTGAGAAAATGGCTGGAGAGTCAAGAGCGGTGGGAATCGATCTCGGCTCTTGCAAGGGGCGTCGGAATAAATGAGAAGACCATGGGGCACTATTTCGAGGGTCGCAACTTTCCGACGGGAGAGAGAAGACTCACGCTGTATCAAGTAACCGGCCTGGAATGTCTGAGAGAGGGGGCGATTCCGAAGCGAAGCGAGGCCTACGACATGGCGGAGAAGACGAGGGACCTCCTCTTTCAGCTTGTCAGGCAATTGGAGTACTTCAAGAAGACAAAGGAGAGGCGATCGGTTTTCCGTTCAGTCGTCCCTTCCAAGGATGTGGGCTTTGTCACATCCTTTCTGAAGGCTCTCTACGACGAGAAGAGCTTCCTGATGTGGAGTGCTGTCGACCGTCTCAACGAGAGGAGGGATTAACGTGGCGCGTGGAAAGACCAGGAGCGTCGAGCTCCAGATATCTGACAAGAACATGGCATTGACGCTTCTCGGCAACATCTACGACCCCAGAGAAGCGGTGGCGCAACTGGTGGCGAACAGCATCGACGAGAATGCAGAGTGCGTGTGGGTGATAAGAGCCAAGAGGGGGAGGTCGAACACCCTCAAAATCATAGATGACGGTGACGGGGTGTTTCCCGACGAGAGGGGGTATCCAAACCTCGAGTATCTGGCAGAGAACGTCTGCAGGTCCAAGAAGAGGATTACGGGAGAGATCTCCAAGAAGGGAGAGTACGGAATCGGCCTTCTCGGGTTCCAGACATTCGGGAAGACACTCATCCTCACGACGAAAAGGGCCGACTCGCCGACATGCAGATTGACGCTTCAGAAGGATGACATATCGAATGCCTCGATTGAGGAGGATGTTCATCCGCCCCTATCGAAACCTCACGGGACCGAGGCCCTCATCAAGAACGTTCACAAGGGAGCGAGTCGGATCCTCACTGGAGCGAAGATCGCGGACTACCTGAAGCAGAAGTTCAGGTCAGATATCAGATCGGAGAAGGTCTCTATCATGGTCGAGGACAACGGTCATATCGAGGACATGACAATAGAGGAATACAAGGGCGTTCCGTTTCCTATGATCAATCTTCCCGTGAAGGACGGGAGGATCAAGCTCAATCTGTATGTGGTGGACCAGGATTATGCCGGTGAGAGGAAGGTTGCGGTTGTACGAAAGGGAGCCACTGTATACGAGAACATAACCCAATTGTCAGAGTTCGACTGCCCTCCCTGGAATACGGGAGGTGTGGTTGGCGAAATTGTCTTCGATGAATGCAAGGTTGACGCGGCCAAATTGGGCTTTGACAGGAGCGATCCTCTCTTCGACGAGTTCACGGAGAAGGTCTCCTCGATATCGAAGGACTTGTCCGACCTGATCGAGGATGAGGAGAGGAAGAGGGAACAGATAGTGACGAAGGAGATGATGACAAAGCTGAGACGAGCATTCTCCAAGGCTCTTGAGGAGTTGCCTCACTTCTCGCCCTTCGATGTTGCTAGGAAGCGTGGAACTGGAAAACCCGCTCCCAGCGGGGAGGCTGGCGAGGTCATAACTAAGGTTGAAGAGAGGGACGAGGAGCGCGAAGAGAAAGAAGAAAAAGAGGAGAGTCCAAAGGACGAGAAAGTGAAACGCAAAAGGAGGCGAAGTCTATCAAGAGGATTTCCTCCTCCTTCTTTCGAATCCCATCCGAACAGTCCTAAGCGAAGCTGGTATGATTCAACTTTCATGAATATCGTCATAAACTCTGCTCATTCGGACTATCGCAGAGAAAGCGCATCCACGAGGAGAAGTCTGCACTATGTATCCTCGCTCTATGCAAAGGAGTTCACAGTCTTCAATTTCGGCTCTCAGAACTTGGATTCCACTGAGCTCTTGGAGAGGATGCTGGAACTTCAATTGAGGGTGAAGGAGTACTTGAGGATTTGATGGCTGCATGTGGCGACATAGAGTAGATGGTCTTCTGGGAGGTTTGTGACTCTGATGTGGTATTTGACTTCCCAACAAGATTGTCTCGAAAAGTGACAGAGGTGCTGTGAATGGACATAGGAAAACTGGAGAGTGTGCCATTGAGGGATATCTGGAAGAAAGAGGCAAGGGACTTCTCGCCTTGGTTGGAAAGGAACATAGACACGCTTAGCGAAAGATTAGGCCTCTCGCCAACCGCCTCTCCTATCGATATGCTTAAGTGTGGCTCTCCTAATGGCATTCTGTGCTGATTGCGATTGATGGGTGGAGGACAGGAGTGACATTCTCTGCGAGCCATTTCATTCCGGGCCACGAGGGGTGTGAGCGTCTTCATGGTCATAGCTTCGCAATCCACGTCAAGGTCGAGGGGGACAAAGGGCCTTCAGGTATGGTCATGGATTTCGTTTCCTTGAAAAGGGCCCTCAAGGAAATGGCAAGAGATTTCGATCACAAGATGCTTATCGCAGGACGTTCAAAGGCCGTGAGGAGGGAGGGCGAGACGATAGTCTACGACAGTCATGGGAAGACGTTCGTATTCCCGGAAGATGAGACGACTGAGTTGGACATCGAATATGCCACGGCAGAGAATCTCGCAGAGTATGTGGTCGACCGACTTATCAAGAAACTTGACTTCCCGGAAACTGTCCGAGAAGTGACCATCGGGATTGATGAGGGCGGCGGACAAGTGGCATGGGTCAGCAGAAACCTGTGAGGATCGAACAATGAAGCTGGTTCGCTAGGGGAACACGACAGTGAAGGGCCAGAGAGTCGAAACTCATGCCGTTGTTGCTGTAATAGCCACCTCAATGGAAAGAACAGAGTTGTTGGTCAATGGAACATACCTACTGTCCTGACCTTTGGAATGGATTCGCCCTGAGCAGGAGAGGGGATGTCTTCAACTGCTGTCACCTGAAACCATTCAGAATTGGCAACATACATGATACGGAACTGCGGAAGCTCGTTAACACGCCAGAGATGAGAGAATACAGGAGAAAGTCCCTGAATGGGGAATTGGTATGCTTTCACCGCTGCAATCTGGTTCAAAAGAATGTGAGCCCCAAGGATTTCAACACGAAAACGGAAGTGGAATATGATGATTTGAGAAGGCTTCACATCAGTTTTGGAGAAGCATGCAACATAAGATGTGTAATGTGCAATCATCCAGGGAGGCACGCCAGAGAGAGCGTAATCTTGGACTCGAGTGTTGCCGAGGAGAACGTAGACATTACCCCATTTGAAGACATTCTGATTCAGGGTGGAGAACCACTGTTCATCAGATCTTGTCGTGACTACATGGCATATTTGGAAGCCAATGAAGAAAAAGAGAGGAAGGCCGAGGAAAGGGTAGTCCAAGAAGTCTTCCTGAGGTCGAACTCTGAAGGGTGGCTCACGGAGGCTAGAGCCCCTATGGCAGAGACTTACCATAGCGGAAATCTATTGCACTTGGGGCGAGAGGCTGTCTTCACATCAAGCACAGCCCCACACCTAGTGCAGAACCTACCTGTGGCTTTGCTTACTAGCTCATATTCTGTGGCAGGGCTTTGGAGCTTGCTTACTCATTTGCACCCTCTCTTGCGTTGGTATAGAGTGAAAACGGTCCTATTTGAGACTTGACGGCCACCCCAGGCTGGCGTATGGCTGTTGCGATAACCAATAACCCAAGGATGTGTCGCTTCTTGTTTATGGCATCAAACTGGGTCGACTGCATAAGCGTTAACTATGGAGAACCATATGACCCTCAGACCTGAGCGGATTCTGTCCCACGGACTCACCGTATAGAGGCGACTGTCAAAATCGGTTTCGAACCCAAATTGGGTCGAATCCCTTCAGGCCCGCTAGTCGATCAACATGTCCAAATACCTTTTCCTCGTAGGAACCGCAGGCTGCGGAAAGACAACGATGACGTATGCCTTCAGGACATGGATGAGCGCCCAGGGGTTCGACTCGATCACCGTGAACCTGGACCCCGGCGTGGAGGACCTCCAGTACGAGCCAGAGGTTGATGTGAGAGACTGGATAACCCTGGAGGCGGTGATGCAGGAATACCAGCTCGGTCCCAACGGGGCGCAGATCGCTTGCGCCGACCTGATCGCCCTTCGGATTCGCGAGATCGTGCAGACCCTGGAAGGCTTTGATACGGACTATGTTTTCATCGATACACCCGGGCAGATGGAGTTGTTCGCATTCAGGGAATCGAGCCGAGAGATCATAGATGTCTTCGGAACCGAGAACACGGCCATCATCTTCCTCCTGGACCCGCAGCTCGCGAAGAGACCTTCGGGCTTGGTCTCCCTCCTGATGCTTTCCGTTACGACTGGCTTCCGGTTCTCCGTTCCCCTGATCAACGTCCTGTCGAAGTCCGACTTCCTCTCAGAAGAGGAGATCGCCCGAGTCCTTGGATGGGGATCTAGCTCGGACATGCTCTATGATGCTCTCGTGGAGGAGATGGGAGACCCCTCGGGCATCCCGAGCATAGGATTCTTGCATGCGTTGGACGACGTGGGGGCGTACCGGGGACTCACTCCAGTGTCCTCTGAGGCCCTCCTGGGCTTCGAGGATCTCTACAGCCTGGTACAGCTCTGTTTCGAGGGAGGCGAGGACCTCTACAAGGACTAGGTGATCCCGCAAACTACTGCACGGATCCGATGTCTTGCAGATTATCAGTTGTGATAACCGCCCCGCAATTTGCTTTTATCTGAAACACACTAGATCAGATGAGGACCAAAGATGTTGATGAGGGAGAACCCCTACGACTTCGTAAGCAAGGACTCAGAGGACAAGAGCAAGTTGAGGAAGTCGCCCACGAAGAAACGGAAGAAGAAGGGTGAAGACAACTAAGCGAGCTGAGTTCAAATAGACGTACTGGAGACCAAGGGCAGGTCTGCTTTTACATGCCTAGAATCGCTTCTACATCCGCCTGAAGCTCAGGGTATTTTTCTTTCACGGCGTTGAGGATTTCCAGAACGCTCAGTTTCTCCCAGTCGTAGTCGGATATCGCTGAGATGATCTTGTTGAACTGCTCGTCAGTGTACGTCGTGAGCTTCTCCTTCACCATCCAGTTCCTGTACAAAGCCTCTTCGAGCCTGTCCCGCCAAAGGCTCTCATATTTCGCCAGGAAGGACGCGGAAGCATCCGCCGCCTCAAGCGCCTCGGCAGCGACCTGTCCGGCGAGCTTTCCCAGGATGCAGGCATTGCGTATCCCACCACCCGTCACGGGGTCCGTGACCCGGGCCGCGTCGCCTACGAGCATCACCCCATCCGTGGTCGTCCGCTCGATGGGCGCACAGATGGAATACGCCCCTGAGACCTGTTCAATCACTCTTCCCCTGCTGAGCTCCTTCCTCTTGGAAATGAAGTTGTCGAGCAACCGACGGGCCTGGCCCTTCTCCCTGATCCTGCTGAGCTGCACGCCGATGCCCACGTTGGCGATGTCCCTTCCCTTCCAGAACACCCATACGTAGCCGCCAGGAGCATGGCTTCCCAGATAGAAGTCGTTGAACCCGCAATCACCCTCGATCCCTACGAGCGTGTACTGGAAGCAGGAGTCGACGTCCTTGGGCTTGAGCGAAGTTTCTATCCCTGCCCAGCGCCCGACCTGGGACTCGTAGCCATCCGCTCCTATCACGATCTTCGCCCTGACATCCACGGTCTTGCCAAAGGACCGCAGCCTGGCACCGGTGACTACACCGTTCTCGTGGAGAAGACCGGTCGCACTCGTTCGAACCATCAGCTCCGCGCCCGAGGAGATGGCTCTCTTGGCCAGGGCCCTGTCGAAGAGGTCCCGCTCAATCACAAAACCGCATTCATTCCCTGCCAGCTTCTCGTCGACCTCGAGGAAGCTCCCGTCGGGGCTGAATATCCTTGCGCCGTCGACCTCGTGGGCTATCCATCTGCCGCTTGGCTCCATTCCGATCTCATCGAGCCATCTCTTGGATATGCCCTCCCCGCACCTGACCGGTGTGCCGATCTCCTGCCGTTTCTCAGCAAGAAGAACGTGGGCGCCTGTATCGGCAGCGTATCTCGCGGCGGTACTTCCGGCCGGCCCCGCTCCAATAACCAGGACATCATACTCGAGCGCCATCCACCGCGAGATGGTCCCGGCTCATAAAAGGCCTTTCCCTGGTGACCGATACGAGACCTTTCGGATTCCCCGGAGAGCGCTCAATGGCGGCTGTCGTCGCCGATGTCGTCTGATTTGAGTGCAAAGTTCCTTATTGTCAACGCAATATCGGACGAGCATGTTTGCCAAGGGGAGTCTCGTGTGGCTTGCATCTCCTCTTGCCGTAGCAGTGGCCGTCATGAGCGCCTCCATCTGGTTCGCGTCGATGATTGGCTATATCGCTTCCGTCCTGCTCTTCCTAGCCACAATATTCTTGGCATGCTTCTTCCGGGACCCTGAAAGGGTGATTGGCAATGGCGCCGTGTCACCTGCAGACGGGAAGGTCGCATTCATCGACCAGGAGGGAAGGAGACTGTCGATTGTCATGGGCCTTCGGCACGTGCATGTTACGAGAGCTCCCCACAGCGGCACGGTGGCTGGCCTGGAGCGTCGAAGCGGAATACATCGACCCGCGTACAAGGACGTCTCCGAGAAGAACGAGAGGACCGAGGTCGCGATCTCGAGCGAACTGGGCGACCTGAGGATGACCTTGATCACGGGCATCATAGCCAGGAGGATTCTGCTTTACGTTGGGATGGGGGATGAGTTGAGGAAGGGAGATCGGGTCGGAATCATCAGGTTCGGCTCAAGAGTGGATCTCCAACTCCCGGAGGGCTACAGGATTACGGTACGCCTGGGCAGCAAGGTCAGGGCGGGCGAGTCACAAATCGCGGAGGTCGTCGATGACGCTGCTTAGGAAGTTGTCCGCGGCGGATCTCGTCACGCTGACGAATGGCCTGCTCGGATTCCTAGCCATAACGTACGTGGTCGACGGGAGATACGAGCTCGCCGGCCTTCTGATCTTCGTCGCAATCGTCATGGACGGCCTGGACGGTGCCCTTGCGAGGAGGTTCGGGTCAATGCACCACTTCGGGCGGTACCTGGACTTCTTCGCGGACTCGGTATCGTTTTGCTTCGCCCCCGCAACATTGATCTACACGGTGACCTACGACATCTCACGAGGCCCGGCCTGGGTGTCCTGGGAGAACGCTCTGGCTGTTGTCATACCGACCGTCTATGTGTGCATGGGGATCCTTAGACTTGCCAGGTTCGCGGAAGTGGGATATCGGAAACCCTACTTCGAAGGGCTGCCGTCGCCCGCGGCGGCGTATCTCGTAGTCACGGTCCACATTCTGTTGGGCGGGGGAGCCGCGTTTGAGCTGGGTTCCCAGTTTTCGGTCCTAATCGTGATGGCGTTCGCGGGAGGTCTCATGGTGACCAGCCTTCGATATCCGAAGCTCCAACGTGGTCTCGTCGCCCCTTCCTTGGTCGGGATCCTATCGATGATCGTGGCAACCTCGCTGATAATCGTTGCTTCCGACGCTGTTTCTATATCATATTCCCTCGCCCTCTTTGGTCTCTCCCTCATAGCGATCTACATCCTGTTCGGTCCCATGTACGCGAGAAGAGATGAGTCGCCCTTAGCCCCCGAAGGAATGGCCTGACCCGAGATAACCATTCGAGTGCACCGAAAGACTTAAATGTCAATTAGAAGAACGCACAAGAAAATACTTAATATGCCGATGACTAAATTATCGTTAGAGGACGGAATAACTTCCGACTCGGGTGTCGAGCACGCCCGTTAAGCGCAAACCCTCCTATACGCCGTCAAAAACAGCGCCCCCCTTTAGGCTGTAACGGTGATCGAAGGTTTTTGACGTGCTCGGCATCTTTCTACACTTCTCACCGATTGCCCTTGGGATAAACTTAATCTACCATCATCCTGCTTCGCATTTCGTGTCGTTGGATGCATGGATATATGCTCTCGCGAGTGTGTTCCTCATCAGCATCATCTCTCTCCTGGGTCTGGCCTTGATCTCGATGAGGGAAGAGAGGCTGAGGCGGGCGGTGCTGATACTTGTCAGCTTCTCGGCGGGAGCTCTGCTGGGTGATGCCTTCATTCACCTCTTGCCCGAGGCGGCTAAGGAGAGCTCCTTCGGGTTGGGAATATCAGCCGGCGTACTCCTCGGAATCATCGTGTTCTTCGTGCTGGAGAAGTTCGTCCACTGGCATCACTGCGGAGCTGCCGAGATGGGAGAGTGTCCAAAGGCCTTTGCCACAACGAATCTGGTCGGCGACGGGCTCCACAATTTCATCGACGGGATGATAATCGCGGGAAGCTACCTCATCTCTGTGCCTCTGGGCATAGCCACGACTCTGGCCGTTGTCTTTCACGAGATCCCGCAGGAGATCGGTGACTTCGGCGTCTTGGTCCATGCAGGGTACACCAGAAGAAAGGCGTTGATGTTCAACTTCTTCAGCGCGTCTCTTGCGATCATCGGTGCCCTTGCGGTTCTGGTTGTCGGCGGGCAAGTACCGGAGCTGGTCACGTACTTGATTCCGTTCACAGCGGGAGGGTTCATCTACATCGCCGGATCCGACCTCATCCCGGAACTGCAGAAGGAGACCCAACCGGGGAGGTCCGCCATTCAGCTCGCGGGGCTCGTCCTGGGCCTTCTCGTCATGGCTGGGTTGGTGCTCCTGGAATGATCTGCTTTTTCTTTCGCTTGGCAAAATAATATTTTATACTGAGAATGCATTTACCTTGAGAAGACGGGGCTGAAAATGGGCGAAAGCGTGAAGGTTGGCATTACGGGCCTACCCGGCGCTGGCAAGACATACGCCTTGCTTAAGGTTATTGAAATGCTCGAAGCGGACGAGCTGGCCGTCGGAGGGATGGTTACCGAGCCCATCATCGAGGGCGAGAGGAGAGTGGGCTTCTTCGTGATAGATTGGGCGACGAAGGTCAAGAAGGTGTTTGCCCACGAGGACATCGAATCAAAAACACAGGTTGGGATATACGGCGTGGACATCGAGATCCTGGAGGAGGTCGGCGTTCAGGCGATCAGGGATGCCACGATGGACTCGGGAGTCGTCATCATCGATGAGGTTGGAAAGATGGAGGTTGAGTCCGAGCCCTTCGTGGACGCCGTCAAGGACGCTCTCGAAGCCGACATGCCTCTCATTCTCACGCTTCACAAGAAATCGAGGAACCCGCTTCTCCAGGACATTCGAAGGCGGGATGACATCAGGATTCTGGAAGTCACCGCGGTGAACAGGAATCTGCTCCCATACAAGATCGTCAAGCTCCTCAAAGGCGAGATTCTTTGAGTTTTGAGACCGAAGTGATCAATGAAGGTCTGACCGAGATTGAGGTCCCGAGAGTCGAGAGACTTCGAGGACCAGGACGCAAGAGCCACCTACCGTTCTTCAATCCGCTGATGCGGACGAACCGGGACGTTTCCGTCTTCGTAGCCCTGACGGTCCTCAGCGATGGGGACAAGGTCCTTGATGGGCTAGCTGCCACTGGAGCATCGGGTCTGCGGATCGCCCTCGAGACCAAGGGCGAGCTTGCCGTTACGCTGAACGATAGGAATCCGATATGCCATGATCTCATCACACGCAACATCGAGAGGAACCGGGCCAAGGGTTGCTCAGTGACATGCGAGGACCTCAACTCTCTGCTTTCGAGAGGGAGATTCGATCTTGTTGACGTGGACCCGTTTGGCACCCCAGTCCGGTTCGTGGAGAGTGCGGTGCGCGCAACGACCGACGGAGGAGTCACGGCGATCACCGCAACGGACACGGCGGTGCTTTGCGGCTCAAGAATGAAGGCCTGCATAAGGAGATATTCTTCGCGACCCAGAAGGACAGACTACTGCCATGAACTGGGTCTCCGGATTCTCCTGGGGTACGTCGCAAGAGCGGCTGCCAGATTCGACAGGGGGATCGAACCACTGCTGTGCTTCTCGGCCGACCACTACTTCAGGGCGATCGTCCGTGTGAGAAGGGGTGCGAGGAGGGCAGACAGCACGCTCGAGAAACTCGGCAACTTGCACGTTCATGGGCTGGGGAGAGAGCTCATTCCCGAGAAAGGAGTCGCAGGACCCCTCTGGGCGGATGCGTTCCTGGACGCCGCGTTCCTTGAGTCGGTCAAACTGCCGAGCTACTTCCCGCACAAGGTCTCCAAACTCCTGGAACTCTGGCGAGAGGAAGCGTCGTCCCCTCCACTCTTCTACACGACAGGCGAGGTTGCACGGGAGTTCGTTTCCGAACCGCCAGCACTCGACAGGATCATCGGTGCTCTCAGGGACGAAGGGTTCATCGCGACGAGGACACACTTCAGGCCGGATGCGTTCAAGACGAACGCCGATGTGGAGTCAATAGGCAGAATCCTCAGAACTTGAACTCGCCCTCGAAGTCCGCTGCCGAGCAGGGGTAGAGGCACTTCCCGCAGTGCTCGCAGTTCTCTTCGATTATCCAGGCCTGCTCCTTGATGACTATTGCGTCGTTCTCGCAAAGACCGAGGCAGACGCCACACGCGACGCAGTTCTCGGCCTTCTTTATCACCCGCTCAAGATCCTTCGCCTGGGACGCGAGCTTCTCCTCCGACTCCGCCCGGATTATCACCAGGCCCTCCCTGAAGACGACGAATCTCTCCATCTGGGCCGCCTCGACCTCTTCGTCATAGTCCACGTCCCCCAGGATCGTGAGCATGTTGGTGACCCTCTTCATGTCCAGCTTGTCCATGAAGAACCCCTCCGTCCTCAATCCGAGCGTGCAGGGGATGTGAGTGTCTGAGACCAGAAGCTTGAGCGGGTCGGGCTGGGCTTTCTCGTCGACGTGGGACCGCGCGAACTCTCTCACCCCCTTCGGTGGGACCTTCCACCGCCAGAGACCGAGCTCGAGCCACTCATCGCCTTTCTTGTTCCTCTCCGCATAATCCTTCAAGTATGTGGTCCAGCGCTCGAACTCGGGCAGTTCCTTGGACACTACCTCCAGCTCGGCGAGATCCGAGGCGGGGCACAGGAAACAGCCGATCCTGGCCAGCCCTTTCGAGTACCACGGGTTATAACTCACGTTCTTGGAGAATATGTAGAGCCACACGTGCAGGGCGGTCCAATCTTGAATGGGCGACGCCGCGTGCTGCCCCGGGACCCAGGGATTGGTCCACACGGGACCTTTGGCAGACCTCGGGATGGACTCGTACCGCCTCTGGCCTATGAACGAAAGAACGCCCTCTGGGTAGCTCTTCGATATCAACCTGGCAGCCGGCCCCAGCTTGGACGTCTTGCAGCACCACCTGAAGTCCTTACCCGGAGGACCGAACGTCTCCAGAGCGTTCCAGAAGGATTCCCCCGCCGGTTCCGAGACCAGGCGGAGATCGAACTCCTCCGCGATCTGAGAGACATGTTCGACGGTCTCGGGGAACTCCAGACCAGTATCCACGAACAGTATGTCTGGACGAAGGCCCGCATCCAAGACGAGAAGAAGCGTGACCAGGCTGTCCTTCCCGCCGCTGAACGACACCGCCACTGGGAGGCCCATTCCCTCGACAACTTTGGCCACGAAGCGCTTCGCCTTGTCAACTCTCGCGGCCAACATGTCCTTGTTGGCATCCAAGACCAGTTCCCAGTTCTGGCCAGAGGGAAGCGGATGAGCATCGGAAGGTCGGGATGACCACCGCGTCTTCGTGGCCGCTCCACGCTTGTTCTCCATCATCTGCTTTCCGCTGATCCTGGCGGGACCCGCTGCAATCGTCCTCCTGTCCTTCGTCAGTACCAATATCTCGTCGCCAGCCTCGATGTCCGAATCGAGGTCGACGATCCCGGAGACCATCACGCTCGCTCCGGAGGAGATGGAGTCGATGGCACCGTCGTCCACGGTTATCCAGGATTCCTTGAGTGTGGGCACCAGTCTGCGGGCAGCCTCCATCCTCGGGATGAACTTGTAGCCGCTCCCCGGATTGAACTGCAAGGCGCCCATGACGTGGCCGTCCAGTATGACCTCGTCCATCCGGTCGATATAGGGGACACCGTTCAGCAGGACGATCTTGTCACTCGGGATCAGGGACTCGCCGCAGCCATCACCGAACTGCCTGTCGATCGTCTTCCTGATCAGTTGGATGTCTGCCTCGAAGGCGGGCCTGATGTCACCAGGTGGGGTCACGGCCATGCCCACCGTGGAGGAGCCACAGGCAGAACACTTCCTCTGTTCCAGTAGCGGCACATTGCACTCCTTGCACCACCGCAGATGCATCTTCCCCAATCGCAGTACTGGCACGAGGTTCTGATGTGCAGCAGTGGATAAATAATTCACTGTTTCACCGACCCCCGCCTGAAACGCTTATTGCCTTCGCAGCCCACGAATCGTACGTGACAAGGGCAGGTGTTGCGGACCTCCCGCTCCACCCTGGGCGGGCCCCTCGGTGGCTGTTCGTGAGGATGGTCGGGCTCTCCAAGGGGATACTGAAGACCTTGTGTCTGGAGTTCGGGACCGAGAGGTTCCTCGAGCGGATATCCGATCCCTTCTGGTTCCAGGCGCTATCCTGCGTCCTCGGGTTCGATTGGCATTCATCCGGAGTCACAACGGTCACGTGCGGTGCGCTGAAGGAGGCTCTCAAGGGGGAGGAACTCGGCATCGCGATCGCCGGGGGAAAGGGGCGGGCCTCCAGAAAGACGCCGCAGCAGATCGAACAGTTCGGGGAACAGATGGGTATCTCATCGCAGGCGATCGACGACATGGCCTACACGAGCAGGATCTCCGCAAAGGTGGACAACACGGCCATCCAGGACGGCCATCAGCTGTACCACCATGTATTCATGTTCTCCGAGCGGGGAAGCTGGACGATCATCCAGCAAGGGATGAACGAGGAGAGCGGCTATGCGAGGAGATACCACTGGTACCACGCTCACGTGGATGACGTGCTCGAGGAGCCCCACGATGCCATACTCGGCACTCGAGTGCAGACTGCGTTGGACATGACCTCGCGGCTGAGCGGCAACTGCAAGAGCACATCACTGGACGTTGCCCGAGAAGGGCCAAGAAGGCTAAGGAGGCTCTTCTCATCAGTGAGGCCCCCGAATCAGTCTTCGCTCAAGAGATGGACAGGAGAAGAGGACGCAGTCAGGGCTCTGCGGATGCCCAGAAACATCAACTGGAGCGCCATGAGGGCGATCTATGACTTCCAGCCAAGCAACTACGAGGAGATGCTGGCCATCAGAGGCGTGGGGCCCAGCACGGTGAGAGCTCTCGCTCTAATCTCGGACCTCATCTATGGAGACGAGCCAAGCTGGCGCGACCCGGTGAAGTATTCCTTCACCGTTGGCGGAAAGGACGGAGTCCCATATCCCGTGGACAGGAGGACGATGGATGAATCCATCCACATTCTGGAGAGTGGAATCGAGGAATCCAAGCTGCGTAACAAGGAGAAGATAAGAGCGCTGAGAAGGATGCGTAGGGTCATTCCCAACGGTCAATCGGTCCGTTGAATGAGGTCTTCCGGTAACCCTCGTACTTCTCGTCAAGGACCGTAATGATGTCGTCAGCCTTCTTCTTCCCGACCTTGGGAACCACCATCAGATCCTCCCTGTTCGCCATCATCACCCTCCTCACGCTCCCGAACTCTTCCAGCAAGTTCTTCGAGAGAGTCCCGCCGACGTTGGGGAATCCCTGCACCATGAACAGCTGTTTCTCTCCCATCGTGAGCATCTTTGGCTTATGTCTCAGCCCGTAGTTGGAACCTCCATTCTCCTGTCTCCGCCAGACGGCCCTGAGGATCCTCGCGGTCTCCAGCCTGCTCGGGGAGAAGAGGACACGGATGTCTTCGTCCATCAGAATCGAGAGCATGGCCCCCCAAAGGGCAGCGGGATTTCGGTGCGTCGTGATGTCGTTGAGATCCCCTTCGACGAGCAGGATGGGCATCTCATAGCAGCTCTTCAGGCGAATCGCCTGCTCGAAGAGACGCTTCCTCACCAGGGAACTGAAGAAATCGCCCAACGTTTTTCTCTCGATCCCGACCTTGCCCACCACGTAGTCACCGGGCGTGATCTTCTTCACCGCGAACGGAACGTTGAGGTCCTCCAGGTGCCTGGCGATGGCCTTGGGCTCATGGACATCCATCGTGAAATCAACCATGCTCAATCGAGTACGGACAGAGTATTAGAGCCCGCATGAGGGAGGGGTCCGTGAAAAGCTGGGAAAAAGCTACATCCACGCGGGTCAAAAAGAAACAATAGAGAGGGTCATACGCAACCTGTGTAACGGCAAAGCCGAAACTGCTACACCGAATCGGTGAATAGCGGTTATGACTGTTAGTAACCGCGGGCTGAAGTGGTCGCCGAAGCTTCCACCGTACACCCCGGTTCTATCAAACTCGTCATTTACGAGTGTCATAAGGTGCCTTGTTTTGAGGGCGGCTTCGAGCTTAGATGCTTTCAGCTCTTATCCGTTACGGCGTGGCTGCCCAGCGATGCTCTGCCGAACAACTGGTAGACTAGAGGCCGCGAAGCCCCGTTCCTCTCGTACTAAAGGCTCCTTCCCCTCAGGCACCAAGACACTTCCACCGAAAAGCAACAAACCTGTCTCGCGACGGTCTAAACCCAGCTCACGATCCCTTTTAATCGGTGGACACCCGCACCCTTGGCAGCTAATGCACCGCCAGGATAGGGAGAGCCGACATCGAAGTAGCAAGCCTCCAGGTCGATACGAACTCTTGCTGGAGACAACTCAGTTATCCCCGGGGTAACTTTTCTGTCATCAACCACTCTCACAAATAAAGTCGGTTGGTTCGCTAAGCCCTGCTTTCGCATCGTGGTTCGTTATTGGGCCGAACCACGTCAAGCCAGCTTTTGCCTTTGCACTCAACGGTAGATTTCTGACCTACCTGAGCTGACCTTTGGGCGCCCTTGTTATCTTTTGGAGGGCGTGGCGCCCCACCCAAACTGCCCACCTATCGTTGTCCTTCCTTGGAAGTTAGTGATACAAATGCTAAAGGGCGGTGTTTCATCGACGACTCAGAACTCGGCTGGCGCCGAGCCATAGTAGCGTCTCCCGCCTACACTACACATCAGTATTCATATCACAGCGACAGGTTGCAGTAAAGCTCCACGGGGTCTTCGCTTTCAGATGGAAGATATTGGACTGTGCGCCAATACGTCAGTTTCACCGGCTTCAAGGCGGGGACAGTGGGGCTCTCGTTGAGCCTTCATGCAAGCCGCCAATTAAGCGGCAAGGTATTACGCTACCTTAAGAGGGTCAGAGTTACCCCCGCCGTTTACTGGTCCTTCCTCCCGTTGTACCGGGCATTCAGATACCAGCACTGGGCAGGTTTCAGCGACTATACACATCCTTTCGGACTTGCAGTCACCTATGTTTTTAGTAAACAGTCGGAGCCCCCGAGTCACTGCGATCAGCCATCATCATGACTGACACCCCTTATTCCGAAGTTACGGGGCTAATTTGCCGATTTCCCTCGCCTAGATTACGCCGACACGCCTTAGGCTTCTCACCTAGGGGCACCTGTGTCAGTTCTCGGTACGAACACGTGGATTGTAACTGGCCTCCTTTTCACGGGCACCAGGAATTTGCTCAAGAGGGCTTACGCCCGCCTACTCACGCCTTCGCTCGGTTCTCAC
>JAJISE010000038.1 GCA_022848865.1 Candidatus Thermoplasmatota archaeon
CTTGGAGACCTTCGTCCCTATCGTGGTTATGTACTTGTCGTCGAACTCGTTCACAACGAATCTCCTGATCAGGCTCGTCTTCCCGACGGCCTTCTCCCCAACGAGACAGACCTTTGACTTCAACCTTCTAGTCTCAACCATGCACATTCCCTCGAGCCGGACGGTACCAGACCCTGCAAAAATCGGGCACAGCCTATATAACCCTATCGAGACGGTTCTCGCGGTTCAAGCTGACCCTTCAAGATGCGCTCGCCGAGCTTCTCGAACGTGGCCTCCACGTTCTCCCCCGTCTTCGCGCTGGTGTAGAGGTACTCGGCGTTGAATGCCCTGGTGGACTGGTCGAGCTCGGTCTCGCCGTACATGACCATGATCTCGTCCTTCAGGTCCACTTTGTTGACGGCGTAGATCACGGGGATCTCTCCGACGACGCCGAAGACGGATTCGATCCAGTCGTCCAGCTCCCTCAGGGTGTTGTACCTCGTGAGGTCGCAGACGGCCAGGATGCCCTTCGTCCCGTGGAAGAAGGCCTCCTTCGTGAGGTCCCTGAAGCTCTTCTCGCCCATGATGTCCCAGATGACCATGATGAGGTGGACGTTCATGTCCGATTCGGGCATCTCGAAGCTCATCTCCTTCTTGGAGACCTTCGCGCCCAGCGTCGTGATGTACTTGTCCTCGAACTGGTCCTTGACGTATCTCCGAATGAGGCTGGTCTTCCCTACCGCCGCCTCGCCGACCAGACAGATCTTTGCCTTGAGCGTTTCTTCCCTCACAGCAATACCGCCTTTATTGGCCTCAAACAATAATTCTACGTTGCACATAAACCTATTGGGGCGATTCTCAGTAACTATTTCTATTCCTGGGTCGTTCCCCTACCGATGAAGAAGAGAACGAGGCTCATCCTGGCACTGGACGTTACGGACAGGCAGGAGGCGATGCGGGTCGTTTCGGAGGTTGCGGACCACGTTGACGCCGTGAAGGTGGGCTATCCAGCAGTGCTCCCGCTGGGGATGGAGCTCGTGGAGGAGATCTCCGGGAGCGCGGACGTCATCTGCGACTTCAAGGTGGCGGACATACCCAACACGAACAGGCTCATCGTGGAGGAGGTTTTCAGGCGGGGCGCGAGCGGCGTCATCGTGCATGGCTTCATGGGTACAGATTCGGTGCGGGCATGCGTCGACGCGGCGGATGGTGACGTCTTCGTCCTGGCAGAGGCAAGTCATCCCGGCGGGAAGGAGTTCACACAACCCGTGGCGGACAGGTTGGCCCGCTTGGCGGTCGAGGCCGGCGCGAGCGGGATAATAGCTCCCGCCACACGTCCTGAGCGGGTGAAGGAGCTTCGAGAGATCGTCGGCTCGCTCCTGATACTGTGCCCAGGCGTTGGTACTCAGGGTGGCTCCGCCTCGGACACGATTGCGGCGGGGGCGGACTACGTGATCGTCGGGAGGTCCATCTACCAGGCGGAGAATCCGCGAGCGATTGCAGAGGGCCTAGTGGAGGAGATAGCCGCGGTGGTGTGAGCGTCTAGGCCGTCCCTTCGCTCACTCGGTTATGATTGAGTATTCTCTTCCGCTTGGCTCAAATGGGGAGGTTGCGATTCAAAGATCGAATCGGCGATTAGTGCTTGTCATCTCGGGTTTCACAGGAGTGGTAATGGGGCTCTACTCGCAGACCCTCGCGGGCTTCGGGCAGGCGGCGATGTGGTTTGGTATCCTGCTCTGGTACGTGGCGAATGCGGGTTCCGGAACGACATAGGCGCCCAAGGTCAAGTACTGCGGAAAGGTGTTGGCGGCCTCTGGCGGGATGGCGACAATCGGCTTCGCCCTGAACATGCTTCTAGCCTTCTGACCGAACCGTGCCCGGGAAGGGAAGACCAACTCGGAGCTAGATTTCACTTACATGTAACAAGAGGGTATTTGAGCATCCTGTTGGCTTTTCTCAATTGGTGGAAGCTCATGTCGAAAAGAATCCGGAGAGCTGCATTGCGTGCCCAGAGACGAAGAAGGACGCTTGAGTTCGTCTTCTTCGCGGTTGTCACTATCGTCTTGGGATCGTCAGTCGCGGCTCTTCACTTGGATCAGGCGTATTTGGCGGGGCGTGACAATCTGACCGTCTACGTTCCGGACCGGCTCTACACTGATATCTCGACGACGGCGCTGGTCCTTGCGACTACTCCCGATGGCACCCCCAAGGCCGACCAGGAAGTGAGGATAGAACTCGTGACATCCGAGGGTGCACAACTGCTGCACAGAGGTCGCACTGGTCCGGATGGCATGGATCTTCCCGCCCTCTTTGCCCCGACAGGCGAAACTGAGGGCAGACTCGTCATCTCTTCGGGTGGCGAGGTCGTCACTCGGACCATCCAGCTCACATCCAGCGTTCGCACCTATATGTCGACCGATAAGCCTGTCTACCAGCCAGGCCAGACAGTTCATATCAGGACTCTCACATTCGAGGGAGAGGCTTCAGCGGTATCCACGAGGGAAGTGGTTCTCAGTGTCTTCTCCCCCGACGACGATAGGATATTCCGGAAGGTGCTGGAGCCCAATGGATTCGGGATCACGAGCTTCGACTACCCGCTGGGGCACATCCTCCCGCTCGGCGTCTATCGCCTGGAAGCAGATGTAGCGGGATCTGTTGTGAGTACCGCCTTCGCCGTGCAGCATTATGTCCTCCCGAAGTTCCAGATATCGCTTTCCGGAGTCCAGGGCTGGTATGCGGTCAGGGAACGTATCATTGGCGAAGTCTCCGCCGAGTACTTCTTCGGCAAATATGTGGCAGGCGAGGTCACGCTGGATCTCTTCCATGCGGATGAAGGCTATACGTCGGTCGGATCGGCAACGCGTGTTCTGCTCTTCGGCAAGGCCCCGTTCGCCATCGTCCCTGATTGGGATTCAATTCCAGATGATCCAAAGGGCTATTTCGAGCTCAATGTGACAGCGGTCGACCAGGCTGGTCAGACCGAGAGGAAGACCTTCAGGCTGCCTATCGCAGAATACCCCATCCTTCTCAGCGTGGTGCAGGATTCGAATGTGCTCGGAGCCAGATCCGTCCACCATGTGATTGCCCGATTCCCTGATGGGTCGCCTGTCGCCGACGCTCTGGTGTCCTATGCTCCCCCTGGCGGACCGACAATCAACACGAGAACCGATGAGAGAGGAGTGGCATCCCTGTCCTTCGAATTCAGATATGAGGGCGCGATGAAAGTGACCGTGACGAAGGATTCCTACTCCTCCTGGGTATACGTCTATCAATCGGGCGGTGAGGGCGTGAAGGTGGTCTCGGATAGGCCGAGGTATGACGCGGGAAACGTTGCGGTGTTCGATGTATTCTACGAGGGTCCTTCGTCGACTCCCTGGGCCTACTACGAGATTTCTTCCCGTGGTTTCATCGTTTCCACCGGAAGGCTGGAGCTCCATTCCGGCCAAGGTTCGCTCAGTCTCCCAATCCGGCAGGACATGATCCCTCAGATCCGCGTGAAGGTTTACAAGGTTGGAACGGACCTGCACATCTTCGAGGACGTTCTAATACTGTCCGTCGGCACTCTCAGCGATCTTTCGATTTCAGTTACCACAGATAAGATCCAGTATGCTCCTCACGAACCCGTCACGATATCCTTCACAGTGACCGACGGTCCTCAACCTGTCGTCTCCGCTCTCGGCGTGTCCATCGTGGACAAGGCCGTGTTCGAGGTGAGCGGCCTTCCGGATGAATTGGAGGAGGTCTTCCGTGGACTCGAAGGGAGTAGTCCTGAAGAGGAAATCATAGACTACCTCTACAACGACGCTCGTGTCGTGACAACGCTGGCTCCGCCCGTTGTCGAGGAGTCAAGCGAGAGCGAAGCGATCATGATCTCCACCTACGCGTATCATGCTGACAGAGCAGAGGAGTTGAAGGAATCCGGTATTGCAGTACTGTGGTCAGGCTTCTTCATGGGGTTGGCGGCAGGCTATATGGGCTTGATATTCGTGGCAGTGAAGTATCGGGAGTCCCGATCCCCTGTTATAGCCACCCTACTCATGGTCATCATCACAGTGACCCTCGCTATCACCCTCAACTCGATGGTGAGTGGCCTAGTTGGAACGGGCACTTCCCCAACTGTGGGCGGAGGCTCAGGCAGAGATAGTACTGCGTGGGATCAATCGGGCTGGGCAGGTCTGGGAATAGACCTTGACGAGTCCGGCGACTCGGACGCGAACCTTGACGCGTTCCTGATTCGCCAACCAACAAGAGTCAGACACTTCTTCCCCGAAACCTGGTATTGGAACCCAACCCTTGTGACCGATGAGACCGGACAGGCGTCAGTCTCTCTCATGACTCCAGATTCAATCACGTCGTGGGAGGTTGGGGTGATGGCCTCTACCAAAGACGCCAAGTTCGGAACAACCTCGGCGAACATCACGGTCTTCCAGGAGTTCTTCGTTGAGCCCGATATGCCGTTGGCGGCGGTAGTGGGAGACGAATTCCCGCTGCGGGTGGCGGTGTACAACTACTTGGATGAGGACAACCAGGTACTCGTGACACTGGGCAACGATTCCTGGTTCTCCATTCTGGACGGAGGCAACCGTTTCCTTGACATCGCTGCCAATTCTGTGGAGAGCGTCCATTTTACGATTAGAGCCGAAGAGTTCGGTGTCCATCCCATCCTCATCACGGCGGGGAACGCCCGAGTCAGCGATGCAGTCCTCAGGAATCTGACCGTCGAACCGAAAGGACGGTGGGTCGAGCGCGTGTTCAGTGGCGAACTGAGTGGCGATGACAGCGATGTCGTGGTGTTCGATCTCAATCCGAACCGAAATCCGGGAACGGAGACAGCCTACCTCAAGTTCCAGGGTGGGTTCACGTCCGTTGTCCTGGACGGTGCTGAGAACTTCATCGTTTTCGTGACAGGATGCGGTGAGCAGTCCACTTCCAGGCTTTCAGTCGATGTGGCTGCCTACAAGCACCTGCTCGAGAGTGGCAAGTCCTCGGAGGAGCTGGCGAAATACGAGGAGACCATCATCAAAGGCATCCAATACGAACTCGGATTCCTGAGGTCCGATCCATTTGTGCCGGGTCGTGCGATCACCTGGTATCGACAACCTCCTCCCGACATGTGGCTTACGGCATGGGCCTTGTTCGCCTTCCAGGACGTGAAGGAAGCCGGCTTTGGACTGGATGATCGCATAACCGATGATCTGCATAAGTACCTGATTAGCACGATGCAATCGGACGGGTCCTTCATCTTCCCTGAGGTAGGTCACTGGTCCATCAACTCCGAGCTAAAAGGTCAGCGTGTGGCAGCGACGGCATATGTGCTTCGGGCCCTGTTGTACAGTGGATATGAGCCCGACAGCAGGACGGACAAAGCCGTGGGCTACATCGAACGGAACGTTCGAATGGACGATGGTGCATTCACTCTTGCGCTCGCTCTGACCGCATTGGAGATGGCAGACGGCGACAGTCCGTTGAGGGACGAACTGGCGGGGACCCTGGTCTCGATTGCCCAGGACGGTGGGAACGAGACCAAGTACTGGCAGTACTCGGGCGAGGAGACTGGCTACTACTATTATGGTCGTAACTACATCGAGACGACCTCGTACGCCGTGATAGCACTGTCACTGCATGGAGGATACTACTCAGATACGATGGCAGGTGTGCACTACATGCTGACCCATCGTGACACTGGTAGATGGGGCTCGACGCATGATACGGCGGTTGCCTTCCAGGCATTGTCTCTGGCGGGAGGTTTCAGTGTCATCAGCAACGTCGATATCCAGGCCAGGGTGAACAGTACTCTGGTGGCGGAGACGATATTCACACAGGACGATGAAGACCGACTCTTCCTCGTCGACATCACAGCTAACCTCTCTGCCACAACAAGGGTGGATCTGGCATCGTATGGCAGTGGCACGATCTTCTACCAACTGATCGTGAGGGAGAACATCCCGGAGCCCTCAATCGATCCGCTGCTTCCCCCGATAGAGCTGGAGGTCATCCTCGACAAGACACAGGCTACCGTGGGCGAGACAATCACCGGGAGCGTCAAGGTCACCTACACCGGCGAGAGGGGCATGACAAAGATGATCTTGGTGGAACTGAAGGCTCCTGCGGGGATGTGTCTCAAGACCAGTGAGTTCGAGGGGCTGCTTCAACTAGGGGTAATTGGAATGCACGAGACCTCCTGTCAGCGTGCCCTCATCTATCTGGAGAATGTGGAAAGGAATACTCCCAAGGAGTTCCAGTTTACGCTTGACGCTACACAGCCCGTGACCGTGACTCTACAGGGAATCAACGCCTTTGACATGTATGACCCGACTGCGATCGTGTACTCACCTCCTGTGGAGATAATCATCGGAAGTTAATCATGAGCCGCTGTTCGGCATGGGCGCGGCCGCTGCGAACCAAAATATTAAAGTGGGGACATATGGATAAGGAGATTGGTGTCCAGAGTGGAGGGTGACTGATGTCGAAGCCCCACAAGTTTCGCGCCACGGTCAGGGAGCGCGTTCTCATCCACCTGCTGGACTACACGAAACAAAGACACTCCAGTGAGGTTCCCCCTGAGGTGACCCAGGCCGGGATAACAGATGTGGTGTCCGGAACCAGAAGCCATGTATCGATGGTCCTTGCTTCGATGATTGACTCAGGACTCATCGAGGAATCGCTCAGCCACATCAGTGGCGAGATGCGCCGCAAGAAGACCTACTTCATGACCGCGAAGGGCCTTGGAGAGGCCAAGGAGATTCGCGGGCGGTTACTGAGTGAGACTGTGAAGGTCTTCATCGACGGAAAGATGCACGAGGCCAGAATCAGTGAGCTGGACGACCTCCTTGGAGAGACCTACTATCTCGTGGATATTCTGGTCTCGGTGGACGAAGGGGGCGTTCTCAACATGGAGACCCTGACAGGACAGAAGACGACGGAGAGTGCCATCTTCACGAGCCCCTTGTTGCAGGTTCAATGTCCTCGTTGCACATACAACTTCCTCGTCCAGCCAGAGTCGGAAATTAGAGACACCTACACTATCTGTCCCAGTTGCTCAAGCAACGTTCATCTGGCAAGTCAAAGCGTCTTTCACCCACCATCAGAGCGCGTGCGACCCTCGAGTCCAGGACCTGTCTACGTGGCTGCGATCGTATTGATAGCCATGGCCATGTTTCAGTTCTTGGCGACTTACTACTTCTGTTTCATCTTCCTGGGGGGCATAGGTGTCGTCGTTGCCCTTCTGGCGGCAGGCTTCTCAGCTCTCAGGGAAGACACTCGCCAGTCGAGGATGGCGATCTGGGCCTTCGGAACCTCTCTGGGAGTATACCTTGCTATCACCGTGAAGGTGTTCTTGACTAGGACCCTGGAGACCGAGCTGTACGCGTATTCCTTCTTGATCTTCGCCGTCTTCTTCGCCCTTGTACTTCTCCCGACACCCATCCCCAAGGCAGTCCGAGGTGAGCTGGCCATCTCTGGTGGCGTGACGGTCTCATTGATCGGAGGAGCGATTGCTTTCCTGCCAGGCATTCTACCTCTGAATCAGTTTCATGCCCCCGTCTGGTTGATCCTAGGTTTCGCGGCATTCATCTTCGGCTATGAGACTGCCCACCCAGTCGGGGACATTAGACCTTCGCTCTTCGCAGGAGTGGGAGTGTCCATTCTGGTGCTCACAGGTGCCGTCGTGTGGCAAAGTGTGGAGCCCCTTTCGATTCAGGAAGCCCTTGTTGCTGTCATGTGGACTGCTCTTGGGGTTTTCCTAGTCTCGACGAGATTGCTTCAGAGGGTTAGAGGATGGAATGTTGAAGACGCTGTGGTTTCGGCCTTGCCCTTGGCTCTTGGTCTATTCTTTGTCGTGATTGGTATCCTCGTCATCGCACAGGAGCTTTTTGCGGTAGGAGGCTTTGAGCTGGTGATTGGGATTCCTCTGATCATATGGAGCGTGTCACGGGTCTCGAGGACGCGCTGGAAGACGTGGCTGAGCGTCTACGGGTATGCAATCGCAACTGTTCTCGTTTCCTTCTGGGTTCTCTTCTACGCCGCCGCATAGGTCCTACTCCATCGATGAAATCGCTTCGGGGATTCCTGCTCAATCTCACGTCACTTCTGCTATTCGAGCGCACCTGTTAGGTCCTCCACCGTGTTCGCTTCGAGACGAAGCCCTCGGTGAGGTCCAGATTCTGGAACGGGCAACGCAAAGGCTTATGATATGCCCAAAGCTTCGGACTACACAGGTTGTGGATGTGAACGAAGAGCAGTTCAAGAGAGATCGCATCACGCTTGTCTCTGGAATAGTGCTGTTCCTGGTCGGGTTCTCCCCTTGGTGGTTGCTGGTTCCGCTGAACCTTCACCTACGGCTTGGCTTGACCGTTGCCTGCGGTTTCGGGATTGCGGGCATCGTTGGCTTCTTCGTCATGATTCCGGGTGCGATTTACTCCATGGAACACGTGTTCTGGAGCAAGAAGCGGACGGTTGAGGGCGTTGCCGAAGCCTACGGTTTCTATGGAACTCTTGCTTCGGTGCTCGCCGCCCTGGTCCTCTTGGGTGAGATGTTGCTGAGTGTTTGGTCGGTTTTCTCGATTCTGATGATCGTCGCTGTGCTGACCTTCCTGGGGCTTTTCATGGGCATCCACGGGATACGTCTCAAGTGGAACCTCTGGGTCACGTCTGCACTCCTTATATCGACAGAGGTCATCGTGGTCCAGATACTCTACATGTTCTTCGGGGTTCCCACTCTCGGATTCGTCTGAGCGGCCTGACTACGTCACCATCGGCAGGTCGATCTACCAGGCAAAGGACCCGAAAGCCGAGGCGCCGAGAATGGTCGGCGAGATAGAATCCATCCTGTGAAGGGGTCGCTCGATCCGTGTGCCTAGTCTCCCTTTGGATTGACAGTATCGGATTCCACCATCAGTACGACCGTCCTTTCGTCGGCCCTTGTTCGATGCTCGACACCTTTCGGCACCGTATATGCTTGATTCTGGCCTAACTCGATCGTGCCGCTCCGCAGATCCAGCAGCAGTTTCCCGGATACGACATAGAAGAACTCGTCTTCGTTGTCATGATGATGCCAATGGAACTTGCCTTCGAAGACTCCTAGCCGTACGAGGGAATCGTTCACCTGACTCAGGTCCATGTTGCACCACTTCTCTGAACATGTCTCCACGATGCTCGGTATGTCGATGACCTCTGACTGCCCCATTCTAGCACTCATTTCCGCTCACCTATCCTCATCCATCTCCAAATCATGTAGGCGAAGAGAATCCAGAAAACGATATTCCCCACGATCAGCACTTCGTTGATCATCGCTCCACCTTCGTTCTGTCCTCCACTCGCTGCCTCCATCGACGTGTGCATATGAAATCATTTCGAAAGAGGCCATCCCACGTGTCCGGAGGCCCGCAAGCAAATGACATATACCCTTCGCCCCTTACGATATGATAGAACTCTATGATTCAGATAAGGTTCCATGGCAGGGGCGGCCAGGGTTCTGTTGTCGCATCGAACATCTTGGCCGCAGCGGCGTTCTTGGAGGAGAAATGGGTGCAGTCCTTCCCCTTCTTCGGAGTCGAGAGAAGGGGGGCGCCCGTGACGGCGTACACGAAGATCGACGACAAGCCCATCTGGGACAGGTCTGAGATCACGGACCCCGACTACGTCATCGTCCTGGACGCTTCGCTCGTGGCCGTCGTCGACGTCACGCACGGCCTCAAGGAGAACGGGATGGTGCTCCTGAACAGCGAGAGCAAGCCCGAGGATATCGAGCTGGGTAACAGCTTCAGGATCGCGACCGTCGATGCGACGGAAGTGGCCGTCGCGCACGGCCTGGGGAGCAAGAGCGCCCCCATCGTCAACAGCTCCATACTCGGCGCGTTCTCCAAGGCCTCGGGCGAGGTCGACATCAAGTCGATAGAGGCGAGCATACTCAAGATGGCTCCCGCTAAGCACAAAGAGAATGCGGCCGCTGCCCTCGAGGCCTATGAAAAAGTCCAGTTCTAGGTGATACTCATGGCGAAAAGTGTCGAGGATTTACCATACATACCTCTGATGAGCGAATCTTCCGCGGTCAACAAGACCGGGGTATGGCGAGTGATCAAGCCGATCGTGAACCAGGAGGAGTGCAATCAGTGCTACATCTGCTGGAAGTTCTGTCCGGACGTCGCTATCCACATAGACGAGGAGGGCAGCATTCTCATCGATTACGACCACTGCAAGGGCTGCGGGATCTGCGAAGCGGTCTGTCCGAAGAAGTGCATTGAGATGGTCAAGGAGGAATAAGGATGCCGATGGATGTCATGACCGGGAACTCAGCGCAGGCCTACGGTGCCAAGCTCGCGAGGGCGGAGGTCGTCGCCGCCTATCCGATAACACCGCAGACGACCGTCGTGGAGAAGCTGGCGGACCTCGTCGCGAGCGGGGAGATGAAGGCCCAGTTCATCAAGGTGGAGAGCGAGCACAGCGCGATGGCCGCATGCATTGCCGCGTCCGCCACCGGCGCGAGAGCGTACACCGCGACCGCCGCGCACGGCCTGGCGCTCATGCACGAGATGCTCATCTGGGCGGCCGGTTCCAGATTGCCGATCGTCATGGGCAACATCAACAGGGCGATGGCCCCGCCATGGAGCGTGTGGGCGGACTACCAGGACAGCATCGCTGAGCGGGACACGGGCTGGATGCAGTTCTACTGCCAGAGCAGTCAGGAGGTGCTGGACACGGTCATCCAGGCGTACAAGGTGGCCGAGAACCACGATATTCTGATCCCGGCGATGGTCATGGAGGACGCGTTCTACCTCTCGCACACGTTCGAGCCCGTCGACGTTCCCCCTCAGAAGGACGTCGATGACTTCCTGCCTCCTTACGATCCCCCGATCAAGCTCGATGTCGATAATCCCGTCGGGCTCTGCGCGCTCGTGCCGCCGGACCACTACATGGAGTTCAGGTTCAAAATCGCCAAGGCGATGGAAGACTCCCGAAAGGTGATACAGGAAGTCGACGAGGAATGGGAGAAGAAGTTCGGCCGGTCGCACGGCGGGCTCGTCGAGCGGTACCGGATGGAAGATGCGGACGCCGCGATAATCGCCGCAGGCACCATGTCCTCGACAGCTAGGGTTGCCATCGACAACATGAGGGACAAGGGCAAGAAGGTCGGCCTGGCCAGGCTCAGGGTCTTCCGCCCGTTCCCCTACGAGGAGATAAGGCAGATCGCCAAGGAGGTCGACTCCATCGGCGTTCTCGACCGGAGCTACACGTTCGGTCACGGGGGCGCCTTCTACACCGAGACCGCCGGCGCACTCTACCAAGCTCCCGAGCAGCCGCACGTCAAGAACTACGTGATCGGGATCGGCGGCAGGGACATACCGCCGAAGGACATCGAGGAGATACTCGAGAAGGTTCTGACAAAGGAGGACGGCGGCGAGGTCGAGTGGTTCGGCCTTCGGACCTCCGGTAGCAAGGAGGTGAACTAGGTGGGGAAGCTCACGATACCCCAGGAAGAGCTCATGAACAGCGGCCACATCGGCTGCCTAGGCTGCGGCGGGACGCTCGCGATGAGGTACCTCTTGAAGGCGCTGGGGAAGAGGACGATGATCACTATCCCCGCGTGCTGCATCGCCATAATGTCCGGCATCTACCCGAGGAATTTTCTCAAAGTGCCTTTGCTCGACGTGGCCTTCGAGACAACCGCTGCGTCCGCGAGCGGGATCCGAGCGGCCCTGGA
This sequence comes from Candidatus Thermoplasmatota archaeon, assembly GCA_022848865.1. NCBI lineage: Archaea > Methanobacteriati > Thermoplasmatota > Thermoplasmatota archaeon. The sequence continues at coordinate 11,678 of JAJISE010000038.1, forward strand.
CGCGAAGGGCATCCACGACATCTACGTCGTCGGCTTCGGCGGGGACGGCGGGACCGCAGACATCGGGATCCAGGCCCTGTCAGGAGCTGCGGAGCGTGGCGACAACATCATCTACGTCATGTACGACAACGAGGCTTACATGAACACTGGGATACAGCGCAGCGGGGCGACGCCCTTTGGCGCGTGGACGACGACGACACCAGTGGGCACGACCGGCGACTTCAAGAAGAGGCCCAAGAAGAACATGGTCGAGATAATGGTAGCCCACGACATCCCCTACGCAGCGACCGCATCCGTCGCATACCCGGAAGACTTCGTGAGGAAGGTCCAGAAGGCGAAGGACATGGACGGGACGAAGTTCTTCCACGTGTTCTCGCCCTGCCCGACGGGCTGGCGGTACTCGCCCGAGATGACGATCCAGATCGGTGTGCTGGCCTTCCAGACGACGGTCTTCCCGATGTACGAGGTCGAGAATGGGGTGTACAGGGTGACCAAGAAGCCCGCCAAGAGGAAGCCCGTGACCGACTACATCAAGCTGCAGGGAAGGTTCAAGCACCTCGACGACGAGACGATCGAGGTGATCCAAAAGACCGTCGACAGGAACTGGGAGATGCTCCTTGCGAAGGCCGAGTTCACGAAGAAGTTCGCCGAGTAGGGAAACGCTAATAAGACCGCGCCCATTATCAGAGAGCCTTTGAAATACTGGGGGAGGAGAAATGAGTTCTAAGCGAAGCGGTGTGAGCCTCACAGAAGACGAGATGCCAAGGAAATGGTACAACATACTCCCTGACCTTCCGGAGGAGCTGCCGAAGCCCAAGGACCCTGAGGAAGGCGAGTCCAGGGTGGAGATGCTCCCCAAGGTGATGATCAATGAATGCCTTGGCCAGGAGTTCTCCGAGGCCGGATGGATAGACATCCCGGACGAGATCATGGACCTTTTCATACAGGCCGGAAGGCCGAGACAGCTCTTCAGGGCGAAGAGGCTCGAGCAGGTGCTCAAGACCCCCGCCAAGCTCTACTACAAGGCCGAGTTCTACAGCCCGACCGGGAGTCACAAGGTGAACACGGCCCTAGCCCAGGCCTACTATGCAAAGAAGGCGGGCTTCGAGAGGCTGACGACGGAGACCGGTGCCGGCCAGTGGGGGACAGCGCTCGCCTATGCCGCGAGCCTGGCGGGCCTCGAGACGAAGATATTCTGGGTCAGAGCCGTCCACGACTGGAAGGTCGCAAGAAAGAACTTTATGAGGCTCTACGGCGGCGACGTGCGCGCATCGCCAAGCAACTCCACCAAGGTCGGCAGGGAGCTGCTCAAGGAGAACGGTAACCATCCCGGGTCCCTCGGGATAGCGGTCTCGGAGGGCATGGAGGACGCACTGGACGACCCGCAAGCGGTATACTGCCTGGGCTCGGTTCTCAATCACGTCCTGCTGCATCAGACAATCATCGGGCTGGAGACAAAGAAGCAGTTCGAGAAGCTGGACGAGTACCCCGACATGGTGATATCCTGCCTCGGTGGCGGGAGCAACTTCGGCGGCTTCGCCATCCCGTTCCTGGGCGACGCGATCAAGGGCAAGAAGATACATTTCATAGCGGCGCAGAGCGATGTGTCCCCTAACCTCCAGGGCGAGTACAGGTACGACTTCGCGGACCACGGAGAGCTCACGCCCATGCTGAAGATGTACACGCTGGGGCACAAGACGGAGATGAAGCCCATCATAGGGGACGGGCTGAGGTACCATGCGGCGGCGCCGATCATAAGCCTGCTGAGAAAGCACGGCTACATCGACACGATCGCGTATCCCGCAGACGAGAAGTACGTGTTCGACAAGGCGCGGACGTTCATCCAGTGCGAGGGTTTCCTCCCAGCACCGGAGTCCGCCTACAGCGTCGCATGCGCCATAGACCAGGCTATCGAGTGCAAGCGCAGGAACGAGGAGAAGGTCATCGCCTTCAACATCAGCGGGCACGGGTTCATGGACATGGAGGGCTACACGGAAGTCCTCGGGCTGCAGTAGCCGGCGCTCGTCACTGCCCCTCGCATTCTCCCACTAAACGTTATATCGCAGATTTGGGATTGTCCATCGGGCGATATCATGATCGAAGTCAATTATGAGGCGTTGGCAAGGAAGATAGTGAACAAGTGCATGCGGATCAAGGAGAACGAGGTCGTCATGCTCTCGGGCGGGATGTACAACATGGACCTCCTCGAGGCCGTCACCGTGAACATCAGGAAAGCGGGCGCGTGGCCGTTCCTGCGGGTGACCACCGACAGCATGTACAAGAGGCTGATCTCCGACATACCGATCAAGTATCTCAAGAAGGAACCGAAGTACTTCATGAAGTGGATCGACGACATAGATGCCCACATCGGCATAGACCCGTTCATGGACCCCACGGCACTGTCGTCCCTCTCCGAGAAGAGGATGGGGATCAGCAGGCAGGCCGGTCGGAAGCTGAACGACAAGTTCACCAAGCTCGGCATAAGATGGACGGCCATCGGCTATCCCACGAAGCAGAGGGCGAAGATGTTCAACATCCCATTCAGCGAGTTCTGGGACATGTTCTGGTCCGCCATGAACGTCAACTACGACGCGATGTACAGGAGGGGAGACAAGGTCGCCAGGGCACTGAGGGGCAAGAAGGAGGTCCACATCTCCTCGGACAAGGGGACCGACCTCACGTTCAAGATAACGGGAAGAAAGCCGCTGATCGACGACGGCGTCATCTCCGCACAGGACATCAGGAACAAGGATGTCGGGAACAACCTTCCGTGCGGTGAGGTCTTCCTCGCTCCTGTGGAGACGTCCGCCAACGGCAGGGCCGTCTTCGACCTCGCCTTCAATCGAGGGAAGAAGATCACCGGAATCGACGTCGACTTCACGAAGGGCAAGCTGTCCAGGATAAAGGCCAAGAAGAACGAGAAGCTCCTCAAGGAGGTCATCGCCAACTCGCAGGGCCACAAGGACCGCATAGGCGAGTTCGGGATCGGTATCAACCCGAAGGTGAAGAAGGCGATCGGCTACACCATCACGGACGAGAAGATCACGGGCACGATCCACATCGCGGTGGGCGAGAACAGGAGCTACGGGGGAAAGAACGAGGCCACCCTGCACTGGGACTTCGTGATGATGCGGCCCACCGTCGAGGTCGACGGCAAGACATTGATGAAGAACGGGAAGCTAGCGGTCTGATGGAATGCGCGAAGGTGTCGGGAAAGCTCTCAGGCGGGCCTTCGGACAGGAGGACCTGATCAGGAAGCTGGAACCGCGCGAGGCCGGGGTCTCTCGCCTCATGAACCCCAAGCGCAGGAGGATATTCGTCCATCTGCTGCGGTCACCCTGCTCTCATCTCAGGCAGCTGTCCAGGGAGCTCGACATACCGACGCAGACGCTCAAGTGGCATCTCGCCGAGCTCCAGAAGGCGGGTATCTTGGACTCGGTCCCCGTCGGAAACAGGAAATGCTTCTTCGTCCCCGCACGGATCGAGCGGGAGGACGTACCCGCCCTTTCGCATCTGTCGGACGAGATGAGCCGGGAGATAGTCTCCCTGCTTGTGAGCAGAGGACCGCTCTCCCTGAAGAGCATCTTCACGTCCCTCAAGACGTACTACCAGGCCGTGCAGCATCGTCTGAAGAGGCTCGAGGAGGCCGGATTGGTGCGCTCCGACAAGCGGGGCAGGAAAAGGACGTACGAGGTCTCCAGTGAACTCGTCGGGCTGAGGGACAGATACCTGGAGAAGAAGACGGAGACGTCCAGCGAGCTCCGCAAGGTCCTCGACGACGACGGGCTCTCACCAGAGGTCGTCAAGACGCTGACAAGGTCGACCGTCTACATGATAGACACAGGAACGGGTCGCGAGGAGATCGAGCTGTTTCTCGACCCGCTCGCGGTCCTAAAAGGGTAGCACGGGCCTGCCGGGAATTTCAAGCAAGTGGTCAGCCACAAAGCCTTTTGAACCCGAGTTCGGGGCTCCGGAGGCCCCTGTGATATCCATTGCAGTCTTCTTTTGGAAGATGTCTACACTACAGGCCCGCTATGACTTCTTCTTGAATTCTGTATAGCCACATCGCCCGCAGGACTCGCGATCGGAGTGTTGAGCGAGAAAGACACCGGGTCCGCACTTGGGGCAGTGTCTCCGGGTCCTCTTGAGGGTGTCTCCCTCAATCACGTAGCAGTCCCTCTTCGAGTTCATCCTTCCTTCGACTCCTTTTCTGGCTTGGTCTTAGCAGCCTCTGGCTTCTTCTTCTTCTCAGCCTCGGCTGGCGCTTCCTGCTTGGGCCTCTTCTTGGGCTCGGCTGGCGCTTCCTTCTCGCGCTTCTCGGCCTCGGCTGGTGCTTTCCTGGGCTCTGGCTTCTTCTTCGCGGGCTCCTTCTCGGGCTTCAAGAGACCGTTCCTTATGAGGATGTGCTTCCTCTCCACGGAGAGAATCCTATCCTTGCTCTTGTAGATCTTCGCATATCCAGTGGTCTCGGGTCTGCCGAAGTCAGAGTTCATCCTGTCGATGATGACCAGGTCCTTCTTCGCCTTGGCGATCTTGGCTATCTCCTCTCTGAGCGCGTCCCGCGTGGGAGTCGGCTCACTGGCATGCCTCGTGCGGAACTCGACCTCGATCCTCTCAAAGAGCGGGTTCTCTTTTCTGCTGAGCAGCTCAGTTTCCATTGGCCTCCTCCATTTGCAGTAGTACGCTTTTAACCTTTCGCTTGGCTTCCTCGTCCACCCGTACGACGACGACCCCCTTCCCGGGCATTCCGTAGAGGACGACGGTTCCGAGCGGTGCGATTGCTATGCAGGGCATAGTGGCCAGGTCTTCCTCGCCCTGGACCACCACCATTACCCTCTCCTCGGATTTATAGGCTTCGGCAATCCCATCCCACATGGACCGTGTGAGCACCCCGGCGGGATTGTCCACTTCCATGCGTCTCCAGTCAAGCCTATCGAAGTACTCCCTGATCTCCGCTTCCTCTCCCCTCCGCGTCTTGAAGTCAACGACGATTACGTCGGGAAGCAGTCCCTGGGTGAGCGCGGACACGCTGCAGAGATCTCCCACGGCCACGAGCTTGGCGGGTCTCCCGACAGCGTTAACGAGTTCTTGAGAAGAGACTATCGGGCCTATGGCGCTTCCCACCTCGGCCCTGAGCTCATCAGGAAGTCGCAGGTCCTTCGCGAACCTAGCGAACTCGGAGAGCGAACTTCCCGTTGACATTTATGTTCATCTTCTTCGCTATCTCGGACTTCTGGTGATCGACGATGATGACGTAACCCTGCCACTCCTTGGAGGTCTCCTTCCCGCAGAGCGGACAGACGTCCTCTTTCGTGATGTAACTGCAGTGCTTACAGGACTTCGGGTTCTTTGTAACCATGACCTATCTCCTTCTCCCTCTCTTCTTCTTCTTCTGGACCTTGACGGGCCCCTTCCTCCGGTCCTCTTCGATCCACTCGAACTTGCCGAGACCTGGTTGCCTCATGGTGAGGCCTATCTTGCTCTCCCTGGGGCTCCTCTCGTTTATCGAGGCCGCAACGATCCTGGCGCGGACGCGGTCTCCCCGCCTGAGGTCCCTCTTCGTGTCCTTGCCCACGAGCCGCTGGTTATCCACGTCAACGTCAACGCGGTCATCCATCACCTGGCTTATGTGGAGAAGACCGTCGAGCGGTCCGAACCGAATGAAGGCGCCGAACTTCATCACCTCGCAGATCTCGCCGTCGACTACCTCTTGGAGCAGGGGCCTGAGCACGACAGCGTCGAAGGCGACCTTCTGGTAGACGGCCCCGTCACCGTGGACGATCCTTCCCTCGTCCAACCTCTCGACGTTGGTCGCTAGGAGGGTGAACGACTTGTCGGAGGCGACCTTGCCCTCATAGGTCGATCTCGTAAGCTCTCGGGCAAGCTCATCTATGTCCTCTCCGAGCCTGTCGGGAGGTATCCTTACGACCTCTTCCCTTCTCACCTTGTAATACATAGAAGCCCTCTGGGGTCTGATATCGATTGTCCACTCATTATATATCCCTTTGCCACGCAGGGCATATCATCAGGTCACCGTGAAACCCTTCGGAGGATCTGTCCAGGGACTCCACGTGCTTCCATCGAATGCTCTCACACGCCAATGGTATTCCCCTGCCGCCAACGTTTGTGTCAGTGCATGGCTGGTCTCAGAGGTCTCAAGGTCGACGATCGGGTCTACGAACTCTGTCTCATTGGATATCTGAAGCTGGTAGATCTCAGCGTTGGGGACTTCCTCCCAAGTGAATGTGGGACTTGCGCCCACAGTATCCCCGTCTGGGAAGACTGCTACTGGTGTCACGACCGCGACCACGAACAACGCCACCAGCACCAACGTTATCGTGCTGAGGAGCTTGACGAGGATGTGCAGGGATGGCCCGGCGGTGTCCTTGAAGGGGTCTCCGACGGTATCGCCGACAACGGCCGCCTTGTGCGTGTCCGTTCCCTTGCCACCGTACTTGCCGGCCTCGATGTACTTCTTCGCGTTGTCCCACGCACCACCGCTCGTGTTCAGAACCAATGCAAGAATGATCCCCGCGATCGTTCCGATCATGAGCGTCGCCCCGAGCGCTTCCGCTTTTAGCAACAAACCTACCGCCACGGGACCCACGACGGCGACTATGCCAGGCGCTATCATCTGCTTGAGCGCACCCTTCGTGCATATGTCCACGGACCTCGCGTAGTCGGGCTTGGAGGTGCCCTCCATTATTCCTGGGTCCTCCTTGAACTGCTCCCTCACGTCGTTTATGATGTAGAAAGCCGCCTTTCCGACGGCACGAATCGCGAGCGCGGTGAAAAGGAAGACTATCACGACACCTATGATACCACCGACGAAGACGTCCGGCTTCGAAAGGTCGACCATCTCCAGATGAGCTTCCGCCAGATAGGCGTTGAATAACAGGAATGCCGCTAAAGCGGCGCTGCCCACCGCGTACCCCTTCGTGAGGGCCTTGGTCGTGTTCCCCACCGCATCGAGCCTGTCCATCTTCTTCCTCGCCTCTGGGGCGCCCCCAGACATCTCGATTATCCCCGCGGCATTGTCGACAATCGGCCCGAAGGTGTCCATGGCGAGGATGTAAGCGGCGGTCGCGAGCATGCCCATCGTGGCGATGGCTGTTCCGTAGAATCCCCCGCCCGGGATGCCGGTCAGGTCTCCCAGGAAGAAGGAGGCGAGAATCGCAATCGAGACGACCACAGCGGGAATGGCCGTGGCCTCCAGGCCGACGCTGAACCCCTCGATGAGGTTCGTTGCGGGACCCGTTTGAGAGGCCTCTGCAATCGCCTTCACGGGCCTGTGCTTGGACTCGGTGTAGTACTGAGTGATGAAAACATAGACGAGCGACGTCACCATCCCGATTGTCCCGCAAAGGAAGAAGTAGAACCATGTCAGGTCGCTGACGACCCCAGCTCCCGCCGTGGGCTGCAACATCGCCCAAGCCGCAAAGGCGAAGAACGCGGCGGCGAGAATGGTCGTCACCCAGTAACCGATGTTGAGCGTCCTCATCGGGTCCGAGTCCTCCTTGCCCTTCACCACGAGCACGCCAACGATCGTCGCGAAGAGACCGAACGCTCTTGCCACGAACGGGAACAGGACTCCGTTTATGCCGAAATAGGGGAACAGGGCGACTCCCAAGATCATCGCACCGATGTTCTCCACCGCAGTAGACTCGAAGAGGTCCGCGCCTCTACCCGCGCAGTCGCCAACGTTGTCACCGACGAGGTCCGCGATGACCGCTGGATTTCGCGGGTCGTCCTCTGGAATGCCTGCCTCGACCTTCCCGACGAGATCGGCACCGACGTCGGCGGCCTTCGTGAAGATCCCCCCGCCAAGCTGGGCGAAGAGCGCGACGAGGCTCGCACCGAAGCCGAAACCCACGATCGAGAGGACGAGCTGTCCCTGGGCTTCCGCGCTCGAGGGGGAGACACCCAAGATCCAGCTGTAGAGGTAGTAGAGCATCGCGACCCCCAAGAGGCTCATGGCGACTATGGTGAGTCCGGAGACGGCGCCACCTCGCATGGCCGTGCGGACCGCTCCGGCGAGCGATGTCCTGGCACTGTTCGCGGTCCTCGAGTTCGTTCTTATGGCGATATGCATCCCGATGTACCCCGAGATGGCGGAGAACAGTGCGCCGAGGCCGAAGGCTCCCGCCGTCATCAGGCCCGATTGAACGCTCTCCTCCACAGGCTTCCCCGCCAACAGGTCGTTTGCCGTGATGGCGATGGCGAATATGGCGGCGAAAATCACCGCCAAAATGGCGATCGTCCTGTACTGCCTCTTCAAGAAGGCCTTCGCACCCTCCATGATGGCGTCCGCGATGCTCTTCATCTCGCTTGTCCCTCTGTCCTGCCTGAGCACGTCCCATGCAAGATAGCCCGCGAAAGCCAGTGCCGCCAGACCCGCAATCGGAATGACAAAAGTAAGGTCCATCCAAGCTCACCTTCAGTATTGCTCGTCCAGAATACTTGTTCGTATATATTGTTTGGTCTGCCGCGGAGATTCCACCCGATGACCTCTGATTCTCAATTCGAATATCTAGAGCAATACATTTATTATCGCAAGCCAGGTAGAAAGTGATGACGCTAGACGTACTTCCAGATGTGTCTCCACTGGAAGAGGCAGAGTCATCATGACGATACCGAGAGAGCCTGTGTTCGAGGAAGAGAGCCGATTCTGCCCGCTTTGTGAGTGCCTCGTACTAGTGGGTGCGCACGAGTGCGGGAGATGTGGCATGCCCATACCGTCCACGAAGAAGGTGATGAGGGAGGCCCCGAGGAGCGGGAAGATCAAGACGCGCAAGGGGCTGCCCACGCTCAGGTTCAGCTACACCTACATGATCAAAAGCGACTTGAAGGACCTGCCCTTCGATCTGATGCTGGACTCTGTCCGCGAGGGCACGAGGGGCATCTGCATCACAAGGGTCTTCCCGGACATAGTGAAGAGGAGGTTCGGCGATGTGGACATCCCGGTCATCTGGCTCTCATCGACCGCGACAGAGGAATGCATCCGACCGCGCGATCTCGAGAAGCTGTCCCTCATTATCGAGAAGTACATCCTGATCGCACCATCGGTCGTCCTGCTGGATGGGATCGACTACCTGATCACGAACAACGGCTTCAAGTCGGTCCTGAGGCTGGTGCAGATCCTCAGGGATTACGTGAGCGTTCACTACTCGATACTCCTGATCACCTTGCCACCAGCGGTCATGGAGAAGAAT
>JAJISE010000039.1 GCA_022848865.1 Candidatus Thermoplasmatota archaeon
CATCCCCCCTCTCCGGAGCATAGTTGTGAACCAGTGCCGGAAGCAGTGGGGCGTGAATCTGCCTTCGATATCCTCGCTCTCGGAATCGTGGATGCCGAGACGTCCTGCGTGCTTGGTGACTATCAGGTAGACGGAATGGGTGCAGAGTCTCTTGCCGGGTTCTCCCACGAACAGGGCTCCTTCCTCCAGGTCTTGCAGATAGGAATCTCGAACCGTGACCCAGGACCTCAGGACTCGGAGACCTTCCTCGTCCATGAACACCAGCCTGTTCGTCCTCTTTCTCTTCGGTTTGAGGTTTATGCACCCTCGTTCCCAGTCTATGTCGTCGATGTCGATGGATGCCAGTTCCCCCCTCCTGACACCCGTCTTCGCGAGAACGGTGAGGATGGCCTTGTCCCTCGGGCTCAGGACGGAGCTTATCAGCCGTCCCATCTCCTCGGACGATATGACCTTCCTTCTGGACGCGTTCTGAGCGGAGCGGCGGTTCGGAAGGTAGCGCTTTCGAAAAGCGGGTATGGGATTGGCTGGAAGACGTCCCTCGAGTATGAGGAAGTCACAGAAGGAGGAGAGGGCGCTGAGATAGTGATGTGCCGTCGTGGTCGAGACCTTTCGACCCTTCTTCAAGTAGGTCAGGAACTCACGAAGGACGTCGAGGTCCTGAAGGTCGAGAAGATTCTTCCCGCGACGACCGAGGAAGCTCGAAGCGATTCGTACGCATGCCAGATAGTGTCTCTTCGCCTCCCCTCCCAGGTCTCTGAGGGTGAGGTCCTCCTCGAAGGATTCGATGAGGTCGTCCTCTGATGGAATCGAGGATTGAGAGAGACTCAACCCATCCACCTCCATCCCTTTGGAGTTCTCTCTACCAGACCGTATGCCCTCAGACCTTCCAGCTGACCCGCGATTGACTTGACCGCATCCGAGTCTCGTGGCTCGGCTCCCAGCTCTGCGAGGAGATTGTCGTCGGAGACTGCAGTGCCTGCCTTCAAAACCTCAATGAGTCTCTTGTCGTATGTCCTGATGCCCTGGAACTCCTTGTCCGAGAATATCTGTGCCCTGTATCTACGGATCTCCTCCTCCAGGCGGGCTATGAGCGCATTACGAGCCTCTAGATCCTCGGAGATGGTTCGTACCCTCTCCCTGAGCTTCCCCGTCTCACGAACGAGTTCTCCTCGCTTCACGAACGCGGAGTCCTCCCTCTGCTCAACATACTCCCTCACGCATTCCATCACGAACTTGGACAGGCTCGTACCCATCCCCTCTGCGTACTTCGTCCATTGCTCCTTCATCTGGACAGAGGGCAGGTAAACATAGACCGCCCGTTCCTTGATAGTCTCAGTTTTCCCCATGATTATCCGAGACTGGATAGGAGTGCAGGTATTTGATATTTACTGGCAAAAACGCTCGGTTAGATATGTAGCCGAAAATGGGTCTCGCTGGATGCCGATTCTCTGGTTACAGATGTGACCAAGAACGAAGACCCATGTGAAGACTATGTCGAACGAGCTCGTGTCATTTGTTCCCACTGCAACCGATAGACAGAAAAGGGGAGCTCGGAATGGGACTGCGGGGTTGAAATGGAGACGATAGATATCAGAACGTCCTCGAGAACAGAACTCGTTGACATCACCGCCAAGGTCCAGAAGGCAGTCAGGGACTCGGGGATAAGGGAGGGGGTCTGTTTCGTGTACACGCCTCACACGACGGGCGCTGTCACGATAAACGAGAACGCTGACCCGAGCGTGAGAAAGGACATAACCATGGAAATCGACAAGGTGATACCTTTCGAGGACGGGTACTCCCATTCGGAAGGGAATGCAGCCGCCCACATCAAGTCGTCCCTGTTTGGCTGCTCCGCAACGCTCCTCGTGGAAAAGGGCGATCTCGTCCTTGGGACCTGGCAGGGCGTCTTCTTCTGTGAGTTCGATGGCCCAAGGAACAGGCGGGCACACGTCAAGGTCCTCCCCGGATAGCGGTCCCGCAAAGCCCTGGGACACGCCCCTGTCATGTAGGTTTTATAGGGAACCGTGCCTATTCGAATCGAGTGAAAGAAACAAGCTTCGCCGATTTCAGAGTGGATCCCGATTCTCTGCCTTCAGGTTTCGACCTCCTCGGAAGCGGCTCCGTGGGCGGGAAGTCCATAGGCCTATTGTATTCGAAGTCGGCGATCGAGAAACTGGGGGAGGTCATCTGCGACCACCAGGACAGGCTCAGAATACCGCGATCGTGGATTCTGGCAACCAGTGTCTTCGACGACTTCATCGAACTGAACAATGTAAGCGACATGGTCCAGATGAAGTGCGATGACGAAATAGATGTCCCTGAAATGAACAGGGCGATTATCGCGGGGCAGATGCCCAAAGACTGCCTCGAGTTCATAGGGAGCGTTTTGAGGGAGGAGAAAAGACCGCTCGCGGTCAGGTCATCCAGCTTCCTTGAGGACAGTCTGAAGCACTCATTCGCTGGAGTGTACCAGTCCGTCTTCATCCCCAATGATGGCACGATGGCCGAGAGGATCGCGCAGCTGGAAACCGCCATAAAGATCGTCTACGTGTCGACGTTCGGTGACGACGCCAAGGAATACCGGAAGAAGCACAAGATCTCCTGGCAGGACGAGAGGATGGGCGTTCTCATCCAGAGCCTAGTGGGATCACACTATACCGATGGATTGTACTACCCGTTGTTCGCGGGAGTCGCTTTTTCGAGGAACTACTACCCGTGGACGGACAGGATAAGGTCCGAGGATGGTGTCGGCAGATTGGTGCTCGGGCTCGGCACGAGAGCCGTGGGCCGCTACTATGCAAGGGTCTTCTCTCCAACGTTGCCCAGCCTCAGGCCTGAGGGCATGGTCGTTGGCGACATCGTGAAGTATTCACAGGAGATCGCTGACGTTCTCGACTTCAGATCGGGACTGCTCATAGAAGAACAAATCTCCAATCTCAAGGAGGCGAACAACAGGCTTCACATGATATGCTCAGCGCTCTCTCCGGAGGGCTACATCACCGAAGCGAGCGTGCTGCCAGGGAAGGACGCCAGGCTTCTGGCCACGTTCGATGCGATTCTGGGCAGCAATAAACACATGCCCTTCATCCCGCTGATGAAGAGCCTTCTGACAAACCTGGAAAGGCGCTTTGGGATGCCCGTTGACATCGAGTTCGCGGTGAACTTCGAGCCGGATGAGAACGGAGAGGAGAAGGGGATGTTCTACCTGCTGCAGGTCAGACCCCTTGGGGGGAGACCGGAGCACAGGAGGATCAGGATACCGAAGGACGTCCCGCAGGAGAGAGTCATATTCCGGGCGGAGAAGATACTGGGCAACGGCGTACAGAGGGGGCTGAAACACATCGTCTTCATCCCGCACGAGACCTACGAGTTCCAGAAAGGATTCACCCTGGCGCGAGAGATCGGCAGCGTGAACAAGACGCTGGAAGACAAGAACTACATCCTGATAGGTCCCGGCAGGTGGGCCACGCAGAACCCGGAACTAGGAATCCCCGTCCGGTATGCCGAGATCAGCAACGCCTCGGTCATAGTCGAGGTGAGCTACAAGCGCTTCTCGCCCGAGCTCTCGTACGGAACCCACTTCTTCGGAGACATGCTGGCGACGAACACACTCTACATCCCTCTCTGGCTGGAGAAGGGCGGGTACCTGAACGAGAGGATCCTGAAGGAGAGCAAGAATCGTTGGGACTCGGAGAATGTCCGTCTGGTCGAAATCCCTGAAGGCGTTGACGTATACGCCGATGGTGAGTCCCACACGGCGATAGCGGTGATGAGGTGACCGGGATTCCTCCGTCGACGTCCCACTCACATTTATATCTGGGACCCGTTTAGAGATTCAGATGGAGAGAGCTGAGGTCGTGGACGAGAGGCTCTCGAGCGCTCTCGAGGACACATCGCCTGACGGACTGTGGAGCCTGAGCAGCGAGCTGAACGCACTCAAGGCCAGCGCGGCACTCCGAAAGGACAAGAAATCCGCCCAGACCCGAGAGGCGGTCGACGACGCGCTCGACGTCGTGAGGGACTTCCACGAGTTCTCTGTGGAGATGCGCTCGGAGATCGAGTCCAAGGACTACAGCCAGATGGCGAGTATCTTCGACCTGACCGCGATAGGGGCTCTTGCAGCCCAGGATGTCCTGCCAGGCGTGGACGGGCTATCGCTCCCCAAGATCTTGCTCGGGGCTCTGTCCGAGGGCCTGATATTCTTGGGCAGTCGACAATACGTTGCGGGAGCACAGAAGATCGTGAACGCCAGATTGAGGATCCACTCCCACAGGGTGTACGAGAGGCTGTGGGGACTTCCGATGGACTTCAAGAAGCAGTTCATGGAAGAGAACGTGGCGGAGCTTCAGGTATCCATAGACGAGTTCTTCAAAGCGTTCCTGAGAGAAGACGGGGCATCCCCTCCAAAGGTCGCGGTCCTTCTGCAGTTCTACTCCCTGATCCTTGCCATCCAGGTCGAGAAGGTCATGATGACACTGCGATGATCGCTCTGCGTTCCTTGCGGGTTCGAAGAGCTCTCCTTCCCTGGCGGAGTCAGAGGAGCCCGTACAGAAGCACCAGGGATCCCAGAAGGAAGCAGTACACGGAGAAGTAGTGGAGCTTGGCGCCCTTGACGATGTACCACAAGAGCCTTATGGAGACATAGCCGAACAGGAGAGAGGATAGGAAGGCTATCGCCAGGAGGTGGAGGTCGATGACCATCTGGCTACCCATGACCTGGGTGAGCTCGAATGCCGCCGCCCCCAGAATCGCCGGGATGGAGAGGAGAAAGGCATAGCGGGCGGCCAGTTCGCGGTCCATCCCCCTCAGCATGCCGATTGAGATTATCGATCCTGACCTTGAGATGCCCGGAATAATCGAGATGCCCTGCATGATCCCCACAAGAACCGCATCTGAGGACGTCATGAACTCCTTCCGCTTACCTGCCAGCACCGTGACAAGGAGGATTGCCCCTGTCGCAAGGAGGGCAACGCCCACTGCGGTAGGATTCGTGAACAAGGGCTGGACAATATCGCGGAGAGCGAAGCCGATAATCGCCGTCGGGATGCTCCCGAGGATGATGAGCCAAGCGAGGAGAGTTGGCCTTTCGGATGCGAGGATCTCTCGGAAGCCCTGCCCTTCCTTCCTGAGCCTGAATGTCCTAGCCAGGGAGCGGAGTATGTCGACTATGTCCTTCCTGAACGCCACGATGACGACTATCACGGTCGCGACGTGAAGCACAAGGTCGAAGAACACCGGCACGTTGAGTCCGAAATACTCCTGAAGAAGAACGAGATGGCCTGAGCTGCTGACCGGAAGCCACTCTGTGATTCCCTGGACAATGCCCAAGAGCACGGCATGAATAGGTTCCATAGGCCCGAGCTTCGGAGAAGATACTCCGATTTATATGTTTCCCGCTCGTTTTAGGATTGCGCAATAGGACTGCCCGGACCACACTGGATTGATTAATCTCATTTGTGAAAACTCGTACCAAAAAATACTTATCCAGTCGAGTGCGAATATTAATCATGGAGGATGTGGAAAGATTATACCCGAGGAACGTCGAAGGCCACGAGCCCACGGCAAAGAAGTCCGCGATCTCGCTCAAGAGTTCAGCATTCTTTGAGTATCGATGGTACAGGATTCTGGAGGCTCTCCACGATGCCGATGAGGGTATGTCGCTCCAGGGTATTGTCCAGGACTTGAAACGAATGGGGACAGCCCCGAACCAGGCCCTACTTGAGGAAGATCTCCTGAGCCTCGAGGAAGAAGGATACGTCGAGAGCCTCAAGGAGAACGAGTTCCCGCCCGAGAAGAAATACAGGATTACCCCAGTGGGTGAGCAAAAGGTCAAGAGAATGCTCAGGAAGCTGTAGAGCGGGTCGCCCAGGGGTCTAGACGATCTGTTTTCCGCCAAGGCAAATTGAGTTCCTCTGATTTAACAGAAGGAACATTTATATGTTCATCCAGTATCGAACCGTAGCCTATGAGAAAGACAGGTGCGATACTTGCGGCAGTCTTCCTGGCTTGCATGCTTCTGACGGTTCCGGACCATATCTCCGCTAACGCTGTTGGCTCAAGTGATATACTAGTGTTTCCTGCGGACTCTTCAAGTCAAACCGTGGATCTGGGTGAGAGCGCCTCATACAGGTGGATACTCTTCAACAACGGCACGTCGCCTTACTACGTCAATGCGACAGCCGGGACCTTACCAGACGGTTTCTCTGCGACCGTGGAGCCAGGGAAGTTCATTCTCAACCCCGGCAACGACACCCTCGTGGGAGTCTTGTTCAGGTCCCCTCCTGAGACGGATCTGGAAGAGGTCCTGCTCACGTTGAGCGTGGAGGTCTCCGACATCGACACCGGGGACATGGACAGCGAGGATTTCGTCGTCTACATACAGTTGACTGGGAGGACACCTGAGGTGAGCCATTTCGGGAAGATACTCGGGGTCTACGACAACTTCCTCCCTGAACCTCTGGACAACAGGTGGGGAGCCTTTCTCATCACAGTGCTCATTTGGGTGGCGATCGGACTGCTGCTCATCGCGATCGTCCTTCCGACAGCGGGAAGAAGGGCCAAGAAGACGGAGAACGTGATTGACGACACTATAGTGGAGCTCGTCAAAGGCCCCATCTTCGCCATCATCGTCATCATCGGGGCGTTCTCCTCCCTTGGCATACTGGGCCTAGATAAGGACATCACGTCAGTGCTGGAGACTGTCTACGGAGTCCTCATCATCCTTCTCCTCACATGGGTGTCATTTCATGTATTCCGAAGAGTCCTCATCCAGTACGGGAAGAGCCTCGCTCGGAAGACTAAGTCCACGCTCGACGACAGGCTCGTCCCCATCATCGACAAGATAGGCGCCGTCGTGATCATCATAGTCGGCTTCGTTTTCGTCATCCAGTATTTCGGCTATGACATCACTTTCTTCATAGCGGGACTGGGCGTCCTGGGGCTGATCATCGCTTTTGCGGCTCAGGATACCCTGAGCAACTTCTTCAGCGGAATACACATCATGCTGGACAGACCGTTCTCGGTGGGAGACAGGCTCGTGCTGGAGTCGGGCGAGACCTGCAGAGTGCTGGACGTGGGTCTGCGGAGCACGAAGATGTACGACATATCCGCCCACAACATCATAATCCTGCCAAACAACAAGGTCGCGAGCATGAAGATCCTCAACGAGACGCGACCGGACGAGAGAAGCCGTGCGAGGGTTGATGTTGGGGTCGAATGCGGAGCCGATGTCCAGAAGGTGGAACGGCTTCTCCTCGAGATTGCGAGTTCCCACCCGAACGTCCTGAAGGACGAGGGATCTGCCCCGTTCGTGAGGTTCCTTGAGTTCGGAGACTCGAGCCTGAACTTCATGGTCAAATGCTGGGTGGACAAGCTGACGAATAGGGGGAAGGTGGAGAGCGATTTCAGGACGGAGATAAATCGGCGGTTCGCGGAGGAGGGCATCGACATCCCGTTCCCGCTGACGGTGGTCAAACTGCAGCAGGAGTAGGAGCCTGGGTCGTCGGCACAATCCTTAAATCCTCCTTGGGCTTTGAAAGCCATACTTGTCCATCATTCCTGATTATGGGGACCCGACAGACCCCGCTGTGAGAGCGAAGTACGGCACCTTGGAATCCACGGTCAGTCTCATCGGGAACGGCTCGCTGTTCGCGTCGAAACTCGCGATTGGCCTCCTGATTTCCAGCATAGCGCTCTTTGGCGATTCGATGAATCACATGACGGATGTCGGTATCTCCCTTGTCATTCTCTTTGGGTTCAGACTGGCCAAGAAGGAGGCGGATCTCGAACACCCGTACGGACATGCCCGGGCGGAGCAGATACTGTCCGTGGCCGTGGCGACTCTCGTAATAGTCATGGGGATCGCAATCCTCTTCAGCTCGGTGCAGGGGCTTGCGGAACCCGCGATAAGCTCTCAACCGATTGCCTCTGTCCTCATCCTCTCTTTTGCGGGGGTCAAGGAACTGATGGCGCAATTCGCATTCAGGATAGGAAGGAAGATCGATAGCGGAGTCCTCATCGCGGATGGGTGGAACCACAGATTCGACGCCATCATCTCCGTTGTGATAGCCGCTGGGATCTACTTGACAATGATGGATGATGCGTTCAGGGTCGTGGACCCGATCCTGGGCATCCTCGTAGCGCTGGCCGTCGTCATCACAGGCATCAAGCTCGTGAAGGAGGCCGGGCGTGAGCTTCTGGGGAGAGCCCCGCCCGCTGAGGTTGTCGAGAGAGTGGTTCAGATCGCGGAGGCCGTCGAAGGTGTCACCGATGCTCACGAGGTGAGGGTCCACGAATACGGGACGAGGAAGGTCATGTCGCTTCACATAGCCGTCGAGGAGGGGATCATGGCCAAAGATGCCCATGAGATAGCGACCGAGGTGGAGGATTCCATAGAGGAGGAGTTCACGGTTGCGCCGACCGTTCATGTCGAACCCACCGAGGCAGCTGAGGGCCTGGAGGACCTGGAAGAGCTCGTCGCCAAGATGGTCCAACGCTACGACGAGATTCTGTCGTCGCACAACATAAGAGTCGCGCCCCGCAAGAGGGGCGGCGAGATCGACTTGCACGTGATAGTGGACGGGGAGATGAGTGTCGAGGAAATGCACGAACTCGTCCACAACCTCTCCGATGACATCAGACTGAAACTCGACGGATTCGAGGTCAAAGTCCACGTTGAGCCCTGCAAGAAGGATTGCAGCATCTGCGAGGAGATATGCTCCAAGGGTCTCGAACAGAGAGACAGCTTCTCACCCGACCGCTGACTTCCGAGGGAAAATCAAAATAGCATTCAAGCATATCCCTGGGCATGGATCTGAGACATGCCATCAGGATATACCAATTCGCTGAGAGGCTGAAATCGGAACTGATAATAGCAAACAACCTGATTCAGGAAACGTCCACACTGACACAGGAGATATCGGGCGGAAAGAGGATTCTGACCTCGTATTTGAACGCCGTTCTCATGGAGGCGAATCTGGCGGTGAACACCGCTCAGTCCCCCTTCTTTCAGTCCGTTGCGGAGAAGCTCGGTCTGGCCCTCAATGAGATTGACATGTCCAATTTCTCGGAGGCCACGAGGGCGACGACGGAGGCTCTCACACTGTCGACGAGCGCGGCGGGGGAAGCGGCGCAGGTCCTCATGGAAAACAACGTCCTTTGACGGCAAGGCGTCTCGCTGATTTCAATCTCACAGAGTGCCAAACCTCTTTAAAATGAGCAGGTTATTAGCTCTTGAGGTTGAACTGCATGAAGCTCGCCTGTCCGATTTGCAGAGACGTTTTTGACACCCCCGAGAAGAAATGCCCTAATTGTGGCGATGAGCACCAGGTGGCGGTCCTCGAGGAGGAAAGGCTGCTTGAGGAGTCCGAGGCCGTCACCAGAGAGAGCGAGGCATTGGGCTTGAGTGAGCTCGTCGGGGCCATTGACTCTGTCATCATCCAGGTCGCCCCAGGGAGGATGGCCGACACTGTCAACGAACTCCGGGGCATGACATCGCTCGTGCCTTCGGGGTGCTATCAGAGCGAGGACCATCTCTGGTGTGTGATGTCCCCAAAGCACCCGCCAAGGTTCATTGTGAAGGAGGCGAGAGGGGAGTTGGAGAATCCCTTTGCGAGGTTCAACTCAGGGGAGATGACGAGGGAGAATCCCAACACGAGACTGGAGACCTTCGTGTTCGAGGTCAACGACATAGAGAAGCTGTTTGAGGTCCAGAAGTCGAGGGGCGTCTCTTTCCTCACGGACAACATCCTCGACACTGGGAACTACCGCTTTCTCCAGACGACGCCGTCTGAGTTCTCGGGGAATTCGGTCGGCTACATCCAGTGGGAGACCGATGATCGGAACTACATGGGAAAGACGGACGATGTGGCACATATCGACCTTGACGAGGGGACGAAGGACTTCGTCCAGTATGTGGACTATCTGGACCACACGGCGACACGCGTGCGTGCCAATGACAGGATAGAGGCGATCAAGGAATGGCTGACGCTTCTCCCCTACTACTTCCACATGTCAGTCTACGTGAAGTCCCTGAACTCCATCACGAATGTGACTCGGATGGTGGGCCAGGACTACGCCCAGGTCTTCACAACGGGGATAGTCCCGTATCAAGGGCTCTCAGCTGCCTATGAACCCACCGAGAGGTTCATCGTCGATTACGGAACGAGAGTCCACCACCTGGCCTGGAACACGTCGAGGATAGAGGACGTCGTGGATTCGCTTCAAACAGAGGGGCTGAGGTTCCTTCTAGAACTAGTTGGCTCGGAAGAAGAAGGCTTGAAACAGACGTTCACCGAGCCGTCCGCTAACTCGATGCTCGTGACCGAGTACATCCACCGATACGCCGATTTCGATGGGTTCTTCACCAAGAGCAACGTGACGGAGTTGACGAGGGCGACAGGGATCCTATAGAGAAGCCGCGCAAGTGATAAGTAGGGAACTTAGGTTGGTGAACAGCTGGATACGGCGAGGGTGTGGATATGAAGACTTATGATCTCATTGTGATAGGTTCCGGGGCCGGGATGAATGTGGCCTCCTCTGCCGTCTCGCAGGGGATGAAGGTCGCGGTGATTGACAACGGCCCTCTGGGCGGCACATGCCTGAACAGGGGATGCATACCGTCCAAGGTCATGATCTACCCCGCGGACGTCATACGGACCGCACAGCACGCGAAGAAGATCGGCGTCCATCTGAAGCTGGAGAAGGTCGACTTCGATCTCATCATGAAGAGAACGTGGAAGATCGTTCTGGATGGAAGGCATGAGATGGAGCGTGGGGTTGGGGCGACAGAGAACCTGGATTTCTACAACATGGATGCCTCCTTCGTATCGGACTACACTATGCGGGCCGGTAAGGACGAGATACGAGCGGACAAGATTGTCATCGCAGCTGGAGCCCGGCCTCTCATCCCACGGATCGACGGACTGGATGACGTAGGGTACGAGACAAACAGGACGATTTTCGACATCAAGAAGCCGCCGAACAGCCTGACGATCGTGGGTGGCGGATACATCGCAGCGGAGTTCGGGCATTTCTTCTCGAGCATCGGTGTTAAGGTCACTATCATTGGGAGAAACCCGAGGCTCATTCCACAGGCGGAGCCAGAGATATCGGACCTCCTCAAGAATGAGATGTCCAAGTATTGTCGCGTCTACACCAATCACGAGGTGCTCCGCGCAACGACCGAGAAAGACAAGAGGGTTATAGTTGCGAGGAATCGCTCAAATGACAAGCTGTACAAGTTCCCCGCTGAAATGATACTCGTTGCCGCCGGAAGGAGGTCCAACTCTGACATTCTCAGGCCGGAGAAAACGGGTGTCCAAACGGACAAGAGGGGCTGGATCGTGGTGGACGAATACCTGCAGACCACAAAGGAGAACATCTGGGCATTGGGCGATGCCATTGGAAGGAACATGTTCAGGCACACGGCGAACTACGAGTCGGACATCGTCTGGAGGAACGCCTTCACCGAGCACAAGCGTGCGGTGGATGAGCATGCGGTACCGAGTGCTGTGTTCACATATCCCCAAGTTGCCTCCGTCGGCCTGACGGAGGCGGAGGCGTCCAAGGACCATGAGATACTCATCGGCGTGAACAAGTACTACGATGTCGCCAAGGGCTATGCGATGGGCGAGGAGAACGCATTTGTCAAGGTCGTTGTGGAAAGGGGGACAAGCAGGATACTGGGTGCTCACATAATCGGTCCGCATGCGGCGATCCTTGTCCAGCCGTTGGTCTATCTCATGAACGCGGGAGGTCAGGACTACATGCCACTTGCAGTGTCCCAAACGATACACCCTGCCCTCAGTGAGGCGGTGGTGAACGCTTTCGGAAGGTTGAGAGCCGTGGGAGAGCACGCTCATAGCCAATGATAGTCCCTTCTAGCTCGTCAGTTCCGCGGTCAGAACGGAGAAGATGAGTGCAGGCTGACAGGAACCGCGACTCCAGCTTCGATTGCCGGACTTTTTGGCTATATCTGTGACTTAAGAATGAGAAAAGGGGGATGCTCCCGCCGGGATTCGAACCCGGGTGTCGGGCTCGAAAGGCCCGAATGATTGACCGGACTACACTACGGGAGCGTCAAGTGCTCAATATGACCCGTTTATATATCGTTTTCTGGCGGGCCGCTCAAAACTCGCCGGTCATCTCCCTCGCCAGGAGGTGATAGTCCTTTGACTCCATCGCGGACGGGTTGACGGGGAGAAGGAGTATACCTTTGCTGAGAGTGACGTACTCGTTGACCTTCTGCATGAATCTCAAAGTGGCGTCGAAGCTGTTCTGAGTTATGAGATACTCGACCCCCTCGAGCAGCACCGGACTCCCCTTCCTCTCGTTCAGATACTTGGATATGCTCGAGAGGATACCGACGAGATTGGTCGGAGAGAGGTATGGAAACGATTCCTCACCTCTTTCGGCCTTCGTGAGCCATATGAGTTCGGCGCCCTCGGCGGGGAACCTCTTCTCAAGCGTGCCCGGGTGCATCCTCGTAATCCCGAGCCCCGTTCCGCATTCCTGGACGAGAGAGGAGAACAGCTCTAGACTTCTCTCGGGTCTCGCCTCGCGGATAATGTACTTCCCGCCCTTTCTCAGCTCTCCGATCTCACCGTGCTCCTCCGCCTCAGGTTCCTCGAAGGTCAAGGACTCGATCTCCCTGGACTTGCCCTCCACCTTCTGGTGCAGAGTGGCCTTCTTGCTATTCGCCATTATCCTGAACTCCGACATCGTGTATCCTTTCGTCGTGAGCTTCATGACGTCGTCCCACGCCTCTTCCAAGCCGTCCTCGTATCCTTTCAGATATGCCTTCTTAGGACTCATCTTCGCCATTATCGAATGGATAAGCATTCGGCGAATAATGAACCTTGTGGGGATTACCCGAAGTAGCCGAGGTCCTCTTTCCTCTCCGCTTCCTCCTCCACATCCTTTAGTGAGGAGGCGATCTGATCTATGTGCTTCGCCCTCTCCTCCAGGCTGCCGAAATCGAGCTCAACATTGAGAGCCCTCTGCAGCACTTCCAGAACAGACTGTGCGCTCTTCGGGTCAACGAAGTATCCGGATGTCTCGCCCATGAGACAGATGCACTCCAATCCGTGAATCTTCCCCAGGCCCAGCAGAAGACCGCTGGCTCCGACTATACCCGCACCGGGCTCCCCCTTGGGAAAGACGACGCCGAGCTTCTTCATGTCCTTCACGAGAGACTTGTCAGTGGCGGCGCCTATGACCCTTGGGGTGGCGATCATCCTCCCGACACCGTAGCCGCCGAGCGTGTAGACCCTCTTCACTTTCATGTCCAGGATCGTGTTCATGATGAAGTCAGAGAGCTCGTACTGCCCCTCGGGCGTCAGCCCTTGGAAGTCGCCGACGAGTATTACGATGTCGCTTCGATCCCCTTTCCGCTTGACATAATGGAGCTGGTTACCCACTAGCCGGATAATCCCACCGTCATCGACGACGACCTGAGGGGGAAAGTGCTTCGAATATATCTCCGCGAACTTCTTGGCCTTCAGCTCGCCCAGCAAGTGTTCCGCTGCGAGCTTCCCCACGTTCCCCACGCCGGGCAAGCCTTCGATGAAGATCGGATTCTTCAGACTCGGTTCTTCCAGATACTCAATCGTTATGTCTTCCATTCTCTCACCTCTGCAGCTTGAGTTGCCTTCTGAATCTGCCATACCTGTCCTCTGGAGAGAACCTGGGCGGCAAGGCCATGCCAGTGGAGGACCCACACTTGGGACACCCTCCCCCAAGAGTGTAGATATCGCAATCCTTGCATTTTCTGATGAGTGTGCGCATACTTACGCCTTTCTGCTGAACTTCGCTTCCCCGCCGACTGAGACTAGGTGATCAATGACCTTCTCCGCGGTCCGGTTCATCTCTTCCTCCGCGGTCTTGTAGTCCGGGGCCGTCACGACAAGTCTGTACCTCGGAGCCCCCATGTACTGTACGGACACCTCCGCCTTCTTGTTCTTCTCGGCCTTGGCCAGAGCCTCACGTATATGGACGATGCCGTCGGGCAGAGGACAACTGATCTCAAAGAACCCGTCTATGTTGACAAAGGGCGGCTGGATGTTCTCCTTGGCAACGTCAACGAACGTCTTCACCCAGTCTCCCTCGAAGCCCTCCTCCTTCATCGTCTTCTCGTCGAAGACTGCCTCCTCGAAGGCACCGTAGAGACTGCCGAACTTCTCGATGAGGTTTCCCGCGTGCTCCTCCTCGAACTCCTTGAGGTCCTTTCCGCCGCGCTCTGCCACGAGCTCGAGCAGCTTGTGCGCCTTCTGCTCGTTCTTCCACTGTTGGATCTTCTCCCGCTTCTGATGCTCGTTCACCTGCTTCAGGGAAAGGTCTATGTGACCCTTGGACGGGTCGACCCTGAGAACCTTGCAGACGACCTTCTGACCCTCACGAACGTAGTCCCTGATGTACTTGATCCAGCCGGTGGCCACCTCGGCGATGTGTATGAAGCCTTCCTTCCCCTCGTACTCGTCCAAGGAAACGAACGCACCGAAGTTCTTCACGTTCGTCACGGTGCAGACGACGAGTTCTACTTCCTCGGGAAACGTGGGCAGCCCAGCCATTACTCCACGGCCTTCACGACTTCTCCTCTAATCTCCGCCTTCCCCCCCTTGGGTCGCACAATCGTCGCCCCGCAAACGAGACAGGTGACCTTCGTGGATGCATGGTCGAAGACTATCTGCTCGTTCGGGCAGTCTGGACAGCGGACCTGAAGGAATTTGCTTTTCGGTCCGGGCAAATCGACCATCTCAGTCCTCCAGCTCGAACTTCTTGGCCCTGAAACACTTACGATGGTGAGCCTTGCCGCATTCCTTGCAGCGATAGCGTATGTACACGCGCTTTGTCGGCTTCTCCCTTCCCTCATACTTGGCCCTCGGAAATCCTCCATAGCCCGCCATGACCCTTCTGAACCTCCGCTGACCTTTCTTGAACTCGCTCCTTGGTCTTGTCTTGACTCTCTCTATCTCAAGTTTGGTGTGCTTGTTGCACGAAGGGCAGAATCCGTTTATCCTGCGGGGCATTTTCATCCTTCAGACCTCGTGAAACCTGCTATACAACAAACTCATATTTAGGGTTTGGGCTGTGCCCACCGGTCTGGACTGGCCCGGTGGGGCGGCCGCTCGGGCGACGCGGACTTGAATCGCAAAAATTATATATTGGCAGAATAATAATTGCCATGGTGACTCGCATATGCAGGGGGAGATGAGACTGAGTCGACTGGACAACGATATAATCGACAAGCTCATCTTCACAGGGATGTCCAAGAATCTGGCCAAGACTCTTGTCATCCTTTCCAAGAGGGATGAGACCACCTCTGTCCAAGTCGAGAAGGCTACCGGACTGAGGCAGCCCGAGGTCTCTCTCGCGATGCAGGAGCTCCGTCGGAGAGGATGGGTCACCAAACGGGACATCAAGAAGGAGGGCAAGGGAAGGCCCGTTCATGCCTATCGCATCTCGAAATCCTTCAGCAGGATCGTATCAACGATCAAGAAGCAGGAGGACAAGAAGATCGAGAGAATGGTGAGGAACATGAACGAGCTTCGCTCGCTGACGAAGTAGCTATCGAACTGTTTTCAGACCCATATCGGTCCCGACGAGCACAAGGTTGGTAAGATTCACGAAGAGGCCGTTCTCCACGACGCCTGGGATGTTGTTCAATCTGCTCTCCAACCTCTTCGGGGAGGTTATCTCCTTGAACCTGCAGTCGAGTATGTAGTTCCCGTTGTCGGACACAAAGGGAATCTTCCTGCTCTTTCTGAGCTCGACCTCTAGGCCTAACTTCTCCAGTCTCTTCAGGACGGTACTCCAACCGAATGGAAGCACCTCCACGGGAACGGGGGACTTCGAGCCTAGCCTGGAGACCTGCTTCGCATCGTCGATGACGATTATCAGTCTCCGCGAGACGCTCGCCACTATCTTCTCGCGAACAAGAGCCCCTCCCATCCCCTTGATCAGATTCAGTTTGGGGTCGACCTCATCCGCTCCATCTATCGAGATGTCCACATTCGGATGTTCGTGGAGGCTGGACAGCGGTATCTTGCATTGGCGGGCCAGATTCTCCGACTTGATAGATGTCGGTATGCCTATCACCCTGAGGCCCTCGCCCACCATTCTCCCCAGCTTCTTGATTGTATAGTGGACGGTGCTGCCAGTGCCCAGACCGACCACCATTCCGTCCTTCACATAATCGCAGGCAGCTTCTCCCGCCAGTCGCTTCAGTCTCCTCATTTTAAACCCCTCATTTCCTCAATCATCCTGCACAGCTCGTCGATTACGAAGTCGTTGAAGTCCTTGCCCTTCTCTGCCGTCGACCCGGATGAGTCCCCGCTCACGCTCTCCTTCCAGTACTCCTCGGGATGCCTCAGGACCACGTAGGGCGGTATCTCGCTCTTGCCCTTGGGCCTCTCAGGTCTCACGAGGTCGGGACGGATCGCAAGCACGCGGGACGTCTCAAGAAGCCCCGAATGACCGTCGCCTTCTTCCACCTTGTTCGATCGGTAGAGGACCTCATAGTCCGACGCGACCATCACATGAGCCTCTCTCTCGTCCACTACATCCTTCGCGGCCAGCCGAAGGGCGGCCATGTGCATTCCTCCCGCATGACCCGAGAGGAGGACGATGTTTCCGAACCCGTTCCTGGCAAGCTCGCTTATCACGTCGTATGCGAGGGCTCGCATGGTGTCGAAGCTTATGGATATCGTACCGGGGAAGTTCCTCGTGGTGGAGCAGTTCCCATACCGTATCGGAGGGGCGATGAACGCTCCCGTCCTCTTCGCTATCTCGAGTGCAACGTGCTCCGGTTGGATGGAATCGGTGCAGAGCGGCAGATGTGGACCGTGCTCCTCGACCGCCCCGATCGGGACTATGACCACCGAGTCCTCCTTCACCTTCTCCGCGAACTCCTGCGTGGTCATCTCATCGAGAAGCATCAGTTCCCCCTAGGCTAATCGCTGAGACCCACAAAAAGCTTAGGGTGCGCTCATTCCGACCCACAAGAGTCATATCGGAGTAAGTGATGGCGCGTGATGGCGCGTGATGCCGAATGAAAGTCGCTTCACTGTTCTCAGGCGGGAAGGACTCCACCCACGCCCTCTACTTGGCCCAGCAGATGGGTTGGAGCGTTGAACGGCTCGTCACGATCGTCCCGCAAGCGGATTCGATGATGTTCCACTTCCCGAACATCGAGCTCACGGAGCTTCACTCGGAGGCCCTCGACATCCCCTTGGTCAAGCGGAACGCGGGATCGGATGACGAACTCGACGTTCTCGAGGATGTGCTCGGAGACCTTGCTGTTGAGGGGCTCGTGATGGGAGCCATCGCGTCCGACTACCAGTACACGCGGATCAACGAGATCTGCCACAGGATCGGTCTGAGGACCTTCGCCCCGCTCTGGAGGAGGTCCCAGGAGGCTGTCCTCCAGGATGAGGTCAAGGCGGGCTTTGAAATCGTCATCGTCGGCGTCTCTGCCGAGGGTTTGACGGAGGACTGGCTCGGAAGGACCCTATCGGGGAATGTTCTGGACGATCTCATCGCTCTCAGCAAGAGGACCCGATTCAATGTCTCCGGCGAGGGCGGAGAGTATGAGACCCTCGTTGTGGACGGCCCCAACTTCCTGAGAAGGCTGAACGTCGAGGAGGCTACCCGTGAGTGGGACGGCATGAGAGGCATCTACATGATCCAGAAGGCTTCCCTCATGGACAAGACCAATCTTATTTAGGTGGACGCCAATATGCAGAACAGGGCCATACGCATGAAGTCAACGTTTTTGATTCCCATCGTACTGATCCTTCTGTTCATCTCCTCGAGCTCGCCCGCAATCACTCCCGAGGAGCAGGCGAAGAGCATCTCCCCGCTGCTCGAGCCCGCGTCCGGCGGTCCGGTGGATCCGTCGGACGGCGTGACGGACTACCATACCTACGACGAGATGGTCACGGAACTCAATCAGGTCGTCGCCGACCACTCCCCCATAGTCTCTCTCATCTCGATCGGAAGCACATACGAGGGCAGAGACATCTGGGCGATGAAGATATCCGACAATCCGCAGATCGAGGAGGACGAGCCAGAGGTCTATTTCAACTGCATGCATCACGCGAGGGAGTGGTTGACGCTGGAGTTCTGCCTCTACGTCATCGAAATCCTGACGGACGGCTACGGAGTCAACATGACGATCACGGACATGGTCAACGGGAGACAGCTTTGGATAATCCCCAACGTGAACCCGGACGGGCGGACGTACGACGGTGGTGATGATCCCACATCCTACATGAACTGGAGGAAGAACCGTTCCCCCAACGGAGACGGCACGTACGGGACCGACCTCAACAGGAACTACGGCTGGATGTGGGGAGGCGCGGGGTCCAGGGACTTGACGGGGACACAGACCTACAGAGGGTCGGGACCTTTCTCCGAGCTCGAGACGAGCGCCATTAGGGACTTCGTCAAGCAGCACGACTTCGTCTTCGCGATATCATATCACACCTACTCCCAGCTGATTCTATACCCGTGGGGGAACACGGTGAACATCACCGAGGACGACGACATCCTCTCCACGCTGGCCACGGAGATGTCGAACAGAGTCACGAACAAGGCAGGTTCAAGCTACCCTGGGTACACACCACAGAAGGCCAGCGACCTCTATCTGACGACCGGGACCGACGACGACTGGCTGTACGGCGAGATGGGGATCCTCTCCTTCACGTTTGAGTTCTACCCGCATAGAAACGATGTGGACCCGGCAGTGTCGTTCCCATACGACCGCTTCCATCCGAGGGAGGACAAGATTCTTCCGGTCTGCGAGGACAACCTCGCCGCGGCGCTCTTCCTTCTGGAGATAGCGGACCGTCCGTTCCAGGTCATGAACCACTTGTCCCTGTCGGCCGAGGTCGAGAGAATGACCATTCAAAGGACCGAGACGGGCTTCTTCAACATCACCGTTCTCAACGACGGCAAGGACTCCAATCTGTACTCTCTGACACACTCCTCCCTCCCGAGTTGGTCCATATCGCTCGACGAGGACTCACCCGCCCTCCTCCCCAGTCAGGACACGCAGGTCACGCTGACCGTTCAGGTTCCATCTTTCGCCGCATCGGGAGATCACGTCATCTGGGTCAATGGCACATCCGCGGTCTACCTCGGAGTGTCGGACTCCTTGAGACTTGTGGTCCATGTTCCGTATGCCCATGACATCGGCATGAGCGCAGTAGGGTATTTCGAGCACCGGGAGACGTATCCCATGGGTAACTACTCCTTCAACTCCGTCGCAGAGAACTTCGGAGAGCACCCTGAGTTTGGATTCCAAACGTCTATGGAGATAAGGAGGCTCGGCGCGCCCGTCCCACAAATCGTGCTGCAGGAAGGAGCCGAGATCTCAGACCCCTCGTGGACTGTGATTGACTACGACGGCCCCGGATCGACGTACGAGTGGCACAGGGTCACGGCGCAGTCGCACAACGGATCCTACAGCTGGTGGATGGGGAACGACGGCACCGGAAGATACCCCAACAGAGCGCACCAGATATTGAGATCACCGCCATTCAGCCTGGAAGGCGCTTCGAGCGCCACTCTGCACCTCTACCAGAAGCTCCATACGGAGGACTCCTACGACTTCGCCAGCATCGATGTCGGCTCCGGAGGGGAGTGGAAGGTCCTTGCCAGCTACAGCGGTCTGGTGTCATCGGGATTCCAGAAGTTCAGCTTCGATATCTCGGACTTCACCAACAGGACGGACGTTCAGGTGAGGTTCAGGTTCTCGTCGGACCCGCTCTACACAGAGACGGGATGGTTCATCGATGACCTTGTGGTAATGGCCGATTACCCCCAGGAGTCCTTGGTGTACGGTCCCGAACAGAAGATCGTGGCCACATTCCTGGAGCCGGGTCTGAGCCAGGCCGTGGATTGGAGATACAAGTTCGTGGAGGGCGGGACGTTCAAGATCGTTGCCCGGACACTGCTCGCAGGTGACGAGAACCCTGACAATGACGAAGCATATGTTGTCGTCGAGATTGACCCGTCGATGTATCGCATTCCTCTGAGGGAAGGGTGGAACCTCGTATCCCTTCCTCTGATACCTCTCTCAAATGACCTGACCGCCATTCTCTCATCCATATCGGGGAAGTACACGACGGTGCGGTACTATCGCTCGAACTTCAGCGACGACCCGTGGATGGAGTACACCACATGGAAAGGGTATTCCGATCTGACGGAGGCGAACGAGACAATGGCCCTGTGGATCGAGGCCGCGGAGGACGTGGACTTGGACATAGAAGGCGTCGTCGCTCCACCCACGGCGATCCGCCTGTTCACGGGCTGGAATTTCGTGGGATACCCATCCCTAACGGACAGGAGGCTCTCTGACGCACTTGCCGGTCTGCCCGTAATCGAGGTCCAGGCGTACGAGACCGCTCCCCCGTTTCATCTGAAGAAGATGACGCCCTCCGACTACTTCAGGACGGGTTCTGGTTACTGGATTCTTGTTTCGGGGGACACCGATTGGGTCGTCAATCCATAGGACCGATGATCTGTAAGAAAAGACAAGTGGGCCCGCCAGGACCAAACAGAAAGGAAATGAGGTTGTATGCCTTATTGTTACTTGATGAACGGTGCAAACGAGAGTGCCTCGCCAGAAGGTCCGACCGCGGTGATATCGTCGAAGAACGTCACGGTTCGTTTTGGCCAGATAGTCGCGTTAGATGACTTTTCGGTGAACGT
>JAJISE010000040.1 GCA_022848865.1 Candidatus Thermoplasmatota archaeon
TGTTGGAGAGTGGTCCCTCCGCAAAAATGGAATTGAAGAAGTCCGCCCAGCTATATCTGATGGGAGTCCCCGCTCCGATGGGGCCTACCGTTCCGAACGCCAAGGAGGCGAAGATCGACGCCAGCATTCCTCCGAACAGTATCACGATCCAGATGCGTCTTGAACGGGACTTCTCGACAGCGTCAACTGTGGATTCCCGAGCCACTGTCATGGGAAGAGTTCAGGATGTATCAGGTGCGCCAGTTCCTCCAGCCC
The DNA here is from genome assembly GCA_022848865.1 of Candidatus Thermoplasmatota archaeon. Lineage (NCBI taxonomy): Archaea > Methanobacteriati > Thermoplasmatota > Thermoplasmatota archaeon. The sequence goes on from JAJISE010000040.1 coordinate 256, forward strand.
GTCAACAATCCTCGGACCGGGGCGCGATATCAGGTCGCCGTCGACGGCGAAGACCTTGTCATTCTGGATCGCTGAGATGTCCGACCAGCCGGGTCTGGACTTGATCTCTTCCACGGGCGTGAAGACCGTGATTATGATATCTGGAGAGGAGGTCACGACGAACTCCTCGTCCAGCTGCACCCATGGAGATCCCATGCTTCCCGCTATGTTCTCCCCGCCGGCGAGATCGAGCAGGTCGTCGCCGAATGTCCCCGGACCGTATGTCCAGAGATTGTTGTCCAGCTCGATGTAGACACTCGGCGTCTCAACCCCCAGCATCAGGTCTGAAATCGTCTCGACCCTTGCGGTCAGGTTGCTGACGAGTCCTTCCGCTTCCGCGTCAGCGTCCGTGATCGACCCCACGAGTTCGATGTCGTGGAACACCCCGTCGATGTCAGATGCGTCCAGCACGACGACGGCGAAGCTCCTGTTCTCGAGGTCTGCTATGAGCTCGTCACTATTGATGGATGACGCCAATATCAATTGAGGATCGAGCACTGTGATGACTTCGAGATTGTACCCGCCGAAGTACCCGCCCACGATCGTCTTGTCCTGAGCCTCTGGCGGATAGTTGGATGCCTGGTCCACTCCGACGACCTTGTCATCGAGTCCCAGCGCGAACAGAATCTCCGTGTTGCTCGGAGCCAGTGAGATGATCCTCTCCACTGGTTGAGGCACGGTAACGTCCCGTCCATAGTCGTCAACGATCTTCATGCCCGATGGTTCCTCCGTTCCCTGGAGAGCAGGAACCACCAGGAGTCCAACAGATAGTCCGCCCACAAAGACAACGGCGGCTATCACCACGATCATCATCGTACTTATGCCCTGAGCCAAACCTCCGCCTCCTAAAGCATACTTTAGAAAAGTCAAATACGCTTTAGGTATAAAAGCCTGACGAAGACGCCTCGTCACAGTATCTTGGACAGCTTCTCCTTCATGTTCTCAAGGCGCCTTGACCTTACCTCGAGATCCATCTTGGCCTTCGAGAACTCCTCCTCGGCTTTGATGTTCTTCGCTTCGAGGACGGATATCTTCTTCTCCTTCTTCTCGAGCGTCTTCTCCCTGGCCTGGAGCTTCTTGGAGAGTTCCGACGTCTGAATCTTCTCCTTCTCCAGCTTCTTCGACTCGCTCTGAAGTCTCAGCTTCTCCTTGGCGATCGCCTTCCCGAGCTCCGAGTCGAGCTTCCCTTCACGGTCGGATAGCCGCTTGCTTTCCTTCTCCATCCTGGACAGCATCTCGTTGACGGACTTCCTCTCCTTGGTGATGGACTCCTTCTCGAGCTCCAGCTCCTTCCTGAGGGCGAGGACTTCCTCTTCCTTTCGCTCCAGTCGGGTCAAGGAACTCACGGCTTCGGCCTTGGTCGCCAGAGCCTCCTCGACCTCCTTGGTCTTCTCGTCGATGTCCCTCTGCTTCGCCTCCAGGTCCGCGAGGGCCCTCTCGATCTCCTCGTCCATCCTGGTCTTCTTGTCCTTCACCATGGACTCGGCGTACTCGAGCAGCGAGGCCGTGGTATCCTTCGTCTCCGCGATCTCCCTCTCCCTTTCCTTGAGCTCGTGCCACTCGTCCTCCAGCCTGCTCATCTCCTGGTCGATGAGCTTCGATGTCCTCTCCAGCTCCAGCGACTTCTCTGCGATCGCCCTCTCTTGCGTCTCAAGGGAGCTGAGCTTCGCCGGAAGCTCTGACTCGATGTTCTCGAGCTTCTTCCTCTCGCCCACGATCTTCACGCTGCGCTGGTCCAGGGTGCTCTGCTTCTCCTCGAGCTCCTTGCTCCACTTGGACAGCTTCTGCTCCCACTGCTGGACATCCTCGCCTCTGGACGCAAGTTCTCCCTGGTCCCTTCCCGTCTTCTCGATGGCTTCGCGCAGTTCCTCTTCCCTGCCCTCGAGCTCCTTCCTCATCAGGTTCAGGTCGGCCTCGGCCCTCAGCACGTCCCCGGACTTCTGGTCCAGCTTCCCGCGCTTCTCCTTGATCGTCTTCTCCTCGTCTAGGACCGTGCTCCTGAGACCTTCCAGGCGTTTGCCTTCCCGTCCGAGGTTCTTCCACAGCTCGTCGAGCTTCAGCTTCTCCTTGGATGACGTCTTCTCAGCGCTCGCGAGATCGTCCCCGAGCTCCTTCAGCACCGTCTTCTTCTTCTCCAGGTCCGACTCGCGGGAGTGCAGGTCATCCTCCCTCGCTATCAGATGGGCCTCGGTCTCGGAGGTCTCCGTCTCCCTCCTCTCGAGGTAGTCCATGCGCTTCTTCAGGTCCTCCTCTTCGGCCTTCAGCTTATCCAGCTTCTTCGCCATTACCTTCTCCAGCTCGTCGATCGCGAGCTTCTTGCCCTCGATCTCCCCTGCAAGCACGTTGAGACCCCTCGCCCTCTTCTCCGAGAGGTTCTTCTCGCTCTTGACGAGCCCGCGCTCCTTGTCGATACTCTCCTGCTGCTTCTCCAGGTCCCTCTCTATCCTTGACTTCTCCCGCTCGAAGACGTCAACGCCCTTCGAGAGGTCCCGCGTGCCCTTCTCGAGCTTGAGCCTCTTCTTCTCCAGCTCCTTCGTTTCCTTCCGGATCGCGGTCTCCCGCTTCTTGACCTCCGAAAGCCTGGAGCTGATCTCGTCCTCGTGCTTTACTGTGGCGGACTCCCGCTGGTTCAGCGATTCGATCTCCCCGCTCATCTCTTCTCGTTCGCTGGCAAGCTTGGCCTCGACGTCCTTCAGGTCCTTATCCTTGGCTCGGGCCTCTTCCTCCATCCAGCTCAGTCGGTCCCCGTAGGACACCAGGGACTCCTCCATCTCCGAGATCTCGTCGAACTTGAACGATAGCTCCTCTTCCTTGGCGAACAGGGCCTTCTCCCTCTTCACGATCCTTTCGTTCTTCCCGTCCAGACCCTTCGCCTTCTCCGACAGGGCCTTCTTCCGGTCCTTGAGGATCGACTGGAGGTCCTGGCTCTCGGACTCCGTCCTCCTGACCTTGTTCTCCCTCTCCAGCAGCGTCTCCCTCAGGTGATCGAGCCCCTCTTCCGTCTCCGCCAGCTGGGCGTACTTCGACTCGAGCGCTTTCTCCTTGGACGTCAGGAACTTCTCCTGCTTCTTCAGCTGGATCTCCCTCTCCTTCAGTACGATCTCCTTGTCGGAGAGTTTCTCCCTGGCCTTCTCGAACGCTTCCTTTCTCTTGAACAGGACCTTGTTCTCGGAGCCTAGCTCCTTTCTCGCCTTCTCATGCTCGCCGAGCGTTCCCTTGATCTCTTTCTCCTTCGCTGCGACGGACTCCTCTCGCTCCTCGAGCTCGGTTCCCTTCAGATCGAGGGTCCTCTTCTCTCTCTCGACCCTCTTCTTGAGCTTCCTTTCCTCCGCCTTGATGGCCTTCTTCTCTGCCTTCCAGGCCTTCGACATCTCCTCGAACTCGTCCATCTTCTTCTGGACGTTCTTCTCCTTGGTTGCGAGCGCCCGTCTCTTGCTGGTCCACTTCTTGGACTCCTCGGAGAAGGACTTCGTGGCCTCTCTCAGCATCGCCTCGCGGCGGTCTATCTCCTTGATCTTCTCCTCCCCTTCCTCCCATCTCTTGAGGAGCTGCCTTTCCCTCTCGCCGAGCTCTTCCTTGGTGAGGCTGACACCGCTCCGCATGCCCTCCAGGTCCTTCCGCTCCTCGGCCAGGACGGTCTCCCTGTCTGCCAGTCCCTTGTCCTTCCTCTCGAGCCCCTCCCTCGTCCTCTGCAGCTCTTCCTCGCTTTCCTTCCGCATTTCCTCGAGCTCTCTCTCCCTCTCCTCGAGCGTCTGCTTCAGTTCCGCGACTTCCCGTTCCCTGGACCGGAGCTCCTTCTCTGCCTGTGATGTCCTCTCTTCAGCCTCGGAGATGCCCTTTTCCCTGCTGTCGAGGGTCTTCTTCTTGCATGCGAGGGACTTGGATTTCTTCTCCAGGGTCCTGGATCTCTTCTCTGTACCCTCGGTCTCCCCTTCCAGCTCCGATATCCGCTTGTCCTTCTCCTCGATCTCGCTCCGCAGTTCGGATTCCCGCTGCTCGAAGTCCGATGTGGACTTCTCTTCCTTCTCTCGTTCCTCGCCCATCGTGCCGATCTGGCCCTTGAGCTTCTCAACATCCTTGGCGAGCTTGCCCGCTCTGCTTGCCTCCTTGACCTTGACCTTCAGCTCTTCCTGAGCCGTCTTGAGCTCTCCCTCCAGCTTGTTCAGGTCGGCCCTTGCCACCTCCAGCTCGGTGCTCAGTCTCCCGGATTCGGCCGCGGACTCCTTCTTTCCTTTGGTGGCGAGTTGCTTCGCCTCCTTGACCTTGATCTTCAGCTCTTCCTGAACGGACTTCAGTTCTTCATCCAGCTTGTTCGCGTCCGCCTTCGCCTTCTCCAGCTGCGCCTTGAGCTTCTCCGCTTCCCCCGCAGATTCCTTCTTCCCTTCACTGGCGAGCTGCTTCGCTTCCTTTTCGGCCTTCTTGAGGTCCTTCTTGCCCGCTGTGAGCTGCTTCTCCACGTCCCTGATCTGCTTCTTCTGCTCGGAGAGTGCCTTCTCCTTGCCCTTCACGTTCTCCTGCAGCGATCCGATCTCATCCTGCGCGGACTTCAGCTCGTCCTGCAGTTTCTCGATCTCCCCCCTCAGCTCGTCGGTCTCGTCGTAGACCTCGACCTCTTTGGCCTCGACATCCCCCGAAAGCATCTCCTTGGCTCTGTCTCTCAGTCCCATCTCATCTACCCCTCACAGCTTTCCAGCACCTTCTCGTACTTCTTGAAATCCTTTGACTTGGCGAATTCCTGAACGATGTTGTCAGGCAACTCCCCGAGGAGGGCGTCGAGCCTCTTCAGGACGTCCTTCATCTCGTGGTTCTGGTCCGAGAGCTGGCGGCTCTGGTCCTCGAGAACGTCCTTGGCCTTCACTATCCTGTCCATGTCGCCCTCGACCTCTCCTATCCGCCTCTCCAGGGACTCGATCTTCTCTTCGTTCTCCCGCTGAAGGTTCGGGTCAGGAACCTCTTCGAGCCTCGACAGCTGCGCCTCGGCAGTTGCTCCGGACTCCATCTCCGCGAGGCGCGTCTCGACCTCTTCCGCTATCCTCCTTTCAGCCTTCTCGACCTCTTGCTCCCGGTTCTCGAGCGAGCCGTCCTTCTTCGCCAGTTCCTCCTCCTTCTCCTTGAGCGAGCGCTCCCAGTCGACCAACCGCTTCTTGTCCTTGTCCCGCCTCACGATCTCCTTCTGGAAGACCTCCAGGCGGAGCTTCAGGTTGTCCTCCTTCCTCTTGAGCTCCGTCTCCTGCAGAGAGAGCAGATTCCTGTAGATCGTCTCCATCTCGATGATGCCCTTCTCGATCTCCATGACCTCGTTCCGTTCTTCTTCCAGCTGTGCGACCTGTCTCTCGAGCTCGGACTTCTCCATTATCTCCACTTCGTCCGTCGAGCTCTTGAGTTCTCTTATCCTCTTCTGGGCCGATTTGAGGAGGCCGTTCATCTGTTCCAGCTTCTTCCTCCTCAGCCTGATCACTCTCTGGAAGGGCTCGGCCAGCTCCCATATCCGGTGCGTGGAGTCCATGAGAGAGGTGCTCTCGACGAGCTCTCTCAGGAAGTCCTCTTCCAGCTTGTCGTCCTCGGTGGGGCTCTCGATGTCCAGGGGCTTGATGGGAGCGCCGCAGTTGGGACACTCGTTCGTGCCCGTCCGCACGATCGAAAGACAGGATTGGCAACGATAGGCCTCGAACTCGTCATGGAAGTCGGACCCGCAGCTGCTGCAGCTTATCTCTTCCTCTCTGACTTCCGCTCCGCACAAGGAGCAGTACAGCTTCTGGTCTCCCATTCTGGCCTTGGGTATCATTTCATTCTCTCTGAGGGTTATTCCGCTTTGTTGTAGCACACGATCTCGTTCACGTGCTTCCTCCCGGACGATTCCGGGTCTCCATTGGGCACTCCAAGGGGCGTTAGAGCGATCACCTTGACGTCCTCGGACGCCTGGACGGCTGACCTGACCTTCTCCTCGTTGAAGGTGTTGATCCAGCATGTGCCCAGGCCCTCGTTCTCGGCCGCTAAGGTTAGATAGGCCATGGCCAGTGCCACGTCCACCGGATAGCTGCTCATGTATCCCCCGATCATGCCCTGTGCCTCATCCAACAACCCACAGGCCACCACTACCAAAGGTGCTTCGGCAATCCATTTCTGGCTGCCTGATGCTGCAGCCAGCTGTCTCTTCACGTCCTCATCGGTGACGATCACGAACCTCCATGGCTGCAGATTATCGACGGAAGGAGCCATTCTGACGCTGTTGAAAACCTTCTGTATCTGCTCCGCAGAGAGAGGGGTAGGCTGGTAGCTCCTAACGCTCTTTCTTTGCTTCATCGCCTCTAGAACGTCCATTCCATCACTGCCAACCAATCTGGCGGGGCTAATAAAAGCCTTTCTGTCTGGTTATTATCAATGATTATTATCATTATCAATTGCATAACTTTTAAATCGGCTCGCAGGTATCGTACTGGCGCGGGCCCATAGCTTAGTTTGGCTGGAGCACCCGGCTGATATGGTTCCCCTGGGAACCCTCGGAAACCGGGAGGTCGAGAGTTCAAATCTCTCTGGGCCCATTCGTTGCACCCCCGCTGCATCTCGCCCGTGAGGACGAGGTCCCACGTCACCTGAACAAGAACCTCAAGAGACCCACCATAACTTTTTTATCGAATGAAGATGCTCTGCCCCCCTCAGTAAGGAGGATAACTTATTATGGAACAAACGCAGAGTACTGGAAGTGAGCCGTATGGTGAATCCGCACCGCCTCCGATGGCGGCTGCACCGCCTCCTGTCCGAAAGACCGATGTTGCCAAGCCTGCACTAGTTGTGGCAGTGATTGCCGTGGCATTGGCCTTGGTCGGGATGGTGGCCTTCCCGGGACCCGAGGGCGCAGAGGGTGCACTGGGACCTGAGGGGCCAGAGGGGGAGACTGGAGATGACGGAGACGATGGAAGCGATGGTGCACAGGGACCCAGTGGAGCTGATGGTATCGCCTGCTGGGACCTCAACGGAAACGGAACGGGAGATCTCCTAACCGAAGACATAAACGGGGACCTCGTCGTGGATGTGCTGGATTGCACTGGACCTCAAGGGGTACAGGGAGACCCTGGACCGCAGGGAATACAGGGAACAACGGGACCGGACGGGCCGCAGGGACCACAGGGAGTTCCCGGGCCAATTGGACCGCAGGGGATACAGGGACCGCAGGGGATACAAGGACCGCCCGGACCAGGCACAATCATGAGCACTGCGATGTCGTTCGCGCTTGTGACCATGTCTGGGTGCACGAACTATTATTCAATTGACATCACTGTATCTGGCGCCGGAACAGTCGTTCTCACCACATCCATGCACTTCTGGATTGACCACACGGCCGGCGTCCAGGATGGATATGCCTTCGGTCACCGCACTGACCCGACGGACTGCAATGCGGCCCTTGGATCCCCACCCATGTACGCCGACGAGGTCGTTACCACTGCACCCACGGACAATCTGATGAACCGAGCCGGAACTCAACTGAATGTCTACAGCGTGGCAGGTGCCGGAACATACACGTACTACGTCAACGCGTACATGTGGAACGGCGAGTCGGCTAGTGACAGCATAAGAATCGCAGAGACAGTGGCAGTCTTCTACCCATCCTGATTGGCAGAGAGTCACCGTCCACAAAGTACGGAGCCGCGTCCCGGAGCTCAGTCCGATCGCAGAGCCGTTTCAATCGGCAGAGTGGTAACGCCAATCAGAGCGTAAGGAGGCCTCAGAGGTAGTCGTAGTCTCGAAGGTGAGTTGACCATGACGGAAGAGAAGTCTAAGAGGGAATCCCTCCAGAAGAGGAACACCGCATCCAGCCGAAGCGATAGGGCTGATTTCATGGAGCTTAGCCCTCAAAGAGTGGCTACCTTGCTGGTCATCGCGATCGTTCTCTTGGCCATCAACTCCATTCTGCTGGCCGCGGTATGGCTGGAGAGTGCTGCAGAGCCTGCCTTCCTCACCATCGACTCAGAGGAGCAGATAGTCTTGGACATTGAGGATGTGGTCAACAATAGTGTCACATATGGAGTATGGGTCAGCCTGAAGAACACAGGAGGAAAGGTCGCTTACGCGAGCGCCTCAGGCGAAGTCCTGGTCTCTCTCTACGGATCGGCATACGGCGAGGAGGTGCAGGAAGTGCTGGACTATGTTTCCTTGTCCATAGCTCCGGGGGAGAGCAGTTGGCTGTCCTTTGGCAGCTTCACGACTAGCCCTGGCTGGCACTATGTCGTTCGCGTTCACATATCCTGGAACGGAGGGTCACTGCAGCTTTCGAGAGTGGTGTCCTAGGAGAGGCGTACCCGACCACGACCGGTTTGAGCAGCTGACATTCCTTCTTGCAGCGAGAGCCTTAAATAGTCACCAATTCATTTGAATAATTGTTCAACTGTTCACATGAGTTGATACCATGGTACACCAAGAAGCCTGCAAGAGCGTGTCCGTTGATGAGGCCAAGGTGGCGAAAGTCGCTGACAAGATGCTCGACCGGGATGCCTTCTACAGGCTGTCCGAGATGTTCAAGGCCCTCGGGGACGGGACGCGCATCAGGATCCTGTACGCGCTCTCGGCAGAGGAGCTGTGTCCCTGCGAGCTCGCTTTCCTGCTCAACACGTCGATGTCCGCCATTTCGCATCAGCTCAGGACGCTCAGGTCCCTCGGGTTCGTGAGGGACCGAAGGGAGGGGAAGAACGTCTATTACACCCTCTACGACGAGCACGTGAGGGAGCTGCTGGATACCACCATCGAACACATGAAGGAGTGAACCGGGGTAAGATGAATGGCGCTTGACAGGCAGAAGGTGAGGGTCGAGGGCCTTCACTGCATCGACTGCGTCAAGAGCGTTGAGAAGACAATCTCCAAGTTCGCAGGCGTGAGAAGTGTATCCATCAGCTTCGCGACGGGGAGCATGGAGATCGAGTATGACACGGACGAGGTCTCGCTGGAGGAGATCCAGCGGGCGGTCCGAAGACTCGGCTACGGGTTCCTCCGGGAAGAGGTGGAGGGCGAGAGGGTCTTCTCCCTGTCCAACAGGGAGTTCGTCCTCGCCCTGCTCTCCGGGTCGTTCCTGGCGGTCGGGCTGCTCCTTGCCCTTGGCGGTCAGGATCCCGGGGTTTTGGATCTCGGCGGGTGGCGAATCACGCTCTCGGAGTCCCTGTTCGTCGCTGCGATGATCCTCGGCGGGTACTTCCCGGCAAGACGCACGATGACGGCGATCGCGAACAAGAGCTTCGTCATGGACGGCCTCATGGTCGTTGGAGCTCTGGGCGCCGTGCTGATAGATGCCTTCGCCGAGGGAGCCGCGATCCTCTTCCTCTTCTCTCTCGCCGAGCTTCTCGAGGACTACTCGGTGGAAAGGACCAGGGACTCGCTCAGATCGCTCGTGGACCTGAAGCCCAGGATGGCGAGCGTTAAGCGGGGCGATGCCTTCGTTCGCGCAAGGGTCGACAATATCACGGTCGGAGATATCGTCCTCGTCAAGCCGGGTGAACAGGTCAGTGTCGATGGTATCGTACACGCGGGGGAATCCACCGTTGACCAGTCACCAATAACCGGGGAGTCGGTCCCGGTGCAGAAGGGAGTCGGCGATGAGGTCTTCGCGGGAACCGTGAACCGGGAAGGAAGGATCGAGATCAGCGTCACGAAGGAGTCCTCCGACACGGCGTTGTCGAGGATAATCCAGCTCGTGGAATCGGCAGCGGACAGGAAATCAGAGACCGCCCGGTTCATCGACAGGTTCGCGAAGTACTACACGCCCGCCGTCCTCCTCATGGCCGTGGCGGTAGCCGCGATACCGACCCTCCTGGGCCAACCGTTCGACGTGTGGTTCTACAAGGCCCTGCTCCTGCTGCTGATCTCGTGCCCATGCGCGCTGGCGATATCCACTCCCGTATCAATGGCATCAAGCATCACGAGCGCTGCGAGGAACGGCGTGCTCATCAAGGGAGGGGCATACGTGGAGAGGCTCGAGGAGATCGACACGATAGCGTTCGACAAGACGGGAACGCTGACCGAGGGCGAAATGGAGGTCACCGACGTGATCCCGCTCGCCGGTCACTCGCGCGCTGACGTCCTCCGCGTGGCTGCCTCGCTGGAGTGCCTATCCGAACATCCGCTCGGGCTGGCGATTGCGGAGTTGGCGGGGAAGGAGGGTGTTCCCTTGGAGTGCGTCGAAAGCTTCCAGTCACTTCCAGGAAAAGGCCTCAAGGGAGAGATCGGCGGGGAACCGTACCTGATCGGATCGGACAGGTTGTTCGAGACCGCTTCGAGCCCGCTCAGGGAGGAGAAGCGCTCCCTGGAGAGGCAGGGAAAGACGACGGTGTTCGTGGGCAAGGAGGGCGAACCGCTCGGCGTGATCGCGCTGGCTGACCGCGTCAGGTCTTCGGCGAAGGACGCGATGCTCAGGCTCCGATCAGGCGGGAAATATGACCTAGTGATGCTAACGGGGGACAACGAGGCCGTGGCCAGGAGGATCGCTGGGCAGTTGGGAATCGATGACTTCCGTGCGAACCTTATGCCCGAGGAGAAGGTCAGCGCCATCGAGGCCATGTCGAGAGGCGGAAGGAAGGTCGCCATGGTGGGCGATGGTGTCAACGACGCGCCCGCGTTGGCGGCAGCGGACCTCGGGATAGCCATGGGTGCGGCGGGCTCCGATTCGGCACTGGAGGTCGCGGACGCCGCTCTGCTGGGAGATGACCTCTCCAAAGTGCCCTACATGCTGGACCTGGGAAGGAGGACCATGCGGGTCGTCAGGAGCAACATCGTTGCGGCCATTGCCGTCAAGCTGACGTTCGCGGTGCTCGTCTTCCCGGGCCTCGTGACCCTCTGGATGGCGGTCGCGATAGGAGACATGGGCGTGTCCCTCGGCGTCATTCTCAACGCGCTGAGATTGACGAGGGTGAAGTAGCCGCTGTTCTCTTTGTTGATAACCGCGAACCAACGACTAAATAGTTTCGCGGGGCTGTTTGCTAACAATGTCATCCAGCGGGAAGAAGAGATGGCCCACGGTGCTTCTCCTCATTCTCTTTGTCGTCATTCTCATCATACTCCTCGGGAGCTACTCGGTCATACCGAACATCCTTCCATTTGACATCACCCTGAGCGAATACGCGCCGTTCATAATCTCCGGGCTGATCATCATCGCCACGAAGATCTGGCTTGACCTCATGGGGCCCCTCTTCATACATGCATTCTCTACGAGAACGAAATCGGAGGCGGACGCGGCGGCCATATACCAGATTCTCAGCTACGTCGCGTGGTTCGTCGCCCTCGGATCGGTGCTTTGGATTGCGGCTGGCGGTCCAGAGGGAGGCATGAGCCTGCTGAGCCTCGGCTTGGTCAGCGCGGCGGCGATCTACGTCCTGCAAGGACCGCTGCTCAACATCGTCGGCTGGGCTGTTCTTGTCTACAGGGGGATCTACACGCTCGGGGACAGGATCAAGATCAAGGACGTCAGTGGATACGTCACGAACATATCCATAATGAACACGACCGTCCGCGAGTTCGGCGGGTGGATGAGCGGGGACACATTCACAGGACGAGTTGCGTCCATCCCGAACAGCTTCGTACTGGAGGCGAACGTCTACAACTACACGAAGGACACCAACATCATCTGGGACGAGCTGGAGGTCAACGTGACGTACGAGAGTGATGTCGCCAAGGCCCAGAGGCATGTGCTCGATGCGACGGAGGAGGTCGCCGGAAGGTTCATGCAGAAGTACTCCAGCTTCGTCAAGGAGAAGATCGAGTTCAGTGACATCAAGGACATCACGATTGTAAAGCCCAGGGTGCTCCTCAGGCTGGGCGACTACTCCGTTCGTCTGTTCGCAGTGTACTTCTGCCAGGCCCAGAGGAGGCGAGAGGCCAGATCGCGGATAATCACTGCCGTCTTGCGGAGGTTCAGCGAGGACGATGATGTCCAGATCGCGTATCCTCACGTCGAGGTCGTGCCCTACAAGCACAGACCATTCGAGAGCCGCGCGGCCGACGTCCCTGTTGAGAGTTTCTCGGTCATGCCATCGAAGAGCAAGGGGAAGGCGAAGGGGAAGGGCTAGGCCGAAAGCGGAACCTTTATGGTGGATTCCGCGATGACGCCCTCGATGAATGACGGTACCTTTTCGTTGGAAGACGATATTCGACTTGACGCTTCGAAAGTGACGCACAACCCGGACGATGACTTCTACAAGGAGTTCCTGAAGCCGTACTACGTGCTCACGAAGGACGGGCAGTTCCTCTTCGCCTCCACGCAGGCGGGGCGGAGACCGGACAGGGCGTTCTACATGGTGCCGGAGGACTACCCGCTCGGAACCCGCCAGAGGCCTTTTGACATCGAGATAGGCAAGGGGCTCTACGATGTCGCCCTCCGATATCTGAGGACGGCAAGAGTGATCGTCCAGGAAGGGATACAGGGGGAGTCCGGATACGAGGTCGGACTGAGGGTAACGACGACCGTGGAGAACCCGCACAGCGCGTACATCGCCTGGATGGGGAAGATGATGATCTTCCCGCCAAAGGAGAACATGCACGTCCACTGCTTCAACTACATCATCCCGGAGCCCCTTCCCGCCGAGTACGTGAGGGAGATCCAGGAGTTCTGGCCCGAGTACGATCCGAAGGAGCCGATCACGCTGTACGACTTCACGGAGATGAAGAACGACGTCAGGCGGGTCCTCAGCCTCGGGATCGACTATTTCGGCGGGGCATACAAGAAGCCCAACCTCACGATGGTGTGGAACAAGGGAGAGCTGGACGGCCTGATATCGTACCATGCTGGGTGCACGACGGACAGGGTCCTCAAGGGCCTGAGCGGGACGGGGAAGACCACGCTCACGGTCGGGCCCGAGCTGGAGCAGGACGACGCGTGCTTCGGACGCCCCGTTCTGGATTCAGGCGGGAAGACGGACTCCGTCGAGCTCGTCGGACTGGAGGCCGCGAGCTTCGCCAAATCGGAGGGTCTCGTTCCCGGCAGCCCCGAATGGCCCGGCCTGATGAGGTCCGCTGAAATCGACGAGGGCGGGAAGAGGCCGATAGTCCTGGCCATGAACATCGATTGCGAGAGTGTGGACTTCGTCCGCAAGACGATCGCTGGCTACGAGGTGCCGGTCCCCGAGGTCGAGGAGGGGAAGCAGGCGGGACCGCTGCAGTGCACGAGGTACGAGAAGAGCGGGACCACGAACGGGAGGTTCATATTCCTCTTCAGCGAGCTGAACCCGGGCTGGGGTTCAGGCGGGAAGAAGTGGCTGCGGTCCGAGTCGCTCAGCTACAAGAGGTTCGATGTCCTGGAACCGATGCTCCGGGTGACGGACCCCGCGATGGCGACCGCGATGGACAGCGGGTGCGAGAGCATAATCACCTCGGCGATAGCCGCCCAGAAGGTCGGGACAAGGGTCAGATCCTACGCCGCCACCGACTTCATGGTCGGGGAGCAGTCCAGGCAGGCGCTGGTCAAGGTGAAGATGTACCGGGACCTCGGTCTGGGTCCGGACGGCAAGCTCGTCTTCTTCATCAACAACGCCGGCTTCGTGGGCGAGTACGACCTGCACGGCGACCAGATCCGCAAGCTGGACGAGAACGGCGAGCCCGTGCCCATGAGGAACGACAGGGGCGAGGTCGAGAGGGACATGGCCGGAGAGGTGAAGTACGTCGGTCAGGGGGAGAAGGTAACGGTGCAGGACTCGAAGACGCTCGTGGGCCTCGCTGAGCACAGGAAGATCGAGAGCTGGATAGAGAACCCGATATACGGGTACCTCCTGCCGGACCCGCGAGAGCTGGAGGAGAGGCACGGGATGAAGGACTTCGGGATGCGCTTCAACCCGCTCAGGTTCTACTCCCCGGCGGACATCGTGCGGTTCGCGGAGAGGGACATCAGAGAGAGGACCGAATTCCTCGGGAACCTCTTCAAGGGGCAGAACGGGGAGGACGAGCTCCGCGATGTCATGCGGGTCTGGGAGAAGGTCGAAATCCCCTCGGAGGACGAGTTGAGGGAGTTCTACGAGAAGTACTATGGAGTGGCCTAGTCGCCCTTGCGAGTCTTCTTCGCCAACAAGTACAAGTGCTCCTCGTGCACCCCGTGAAATTCCTCGCCCTCAATCGAGGACTGGATGATGGAAAATCCGGCTTTCTCCACCATCTTCTTGGATGTCTCTGAGCCATAGTGAGACCAATACATCTTCACTCCAAAGAAGCGGTCATCGGGAGAGCTGACCCAGTCTGTCGGTCCCAAGGTCAGGAGTATCAGGCCACCCTCCTTCAGCATATTGTGCATTCGCCTGAACAAGTCCGCGTGCTCTTCTCGAGGAACATGGATGATGGCCAAGAGCGAGATGATCGCGTCGAATGCTCCATCCGGGAAGGAGATCTCGGTCATATCACCTATGAAGAAGTTGCCTTCTGGCACTTGTTCTCTCGCGAGTTGGATCTGCCTCCTTGAGATATCGACTCCCGTCACATCATAATGCTCGACCAGAAGCTCTGTGATCGGCACGCCTGAACCGCAGCCCAGATCCAGAACCCTGGACCCGTCTGGAAGGCGCTCAAGGAGAAGATCGAGGTACTTCTTGTCCCTGCGACCCATCCTCTTTCTTGCTCTGGTGTACTCCTCAGCTATCCTGTCGTAGCCCCCCTCGACGATTCGCTTCTCACGACTCATGTTCGCCTTGCCTCCACAATGTGGTAGTGCCATGTGATCGGGATGCCTGCCTTTGTGTGTCACCTTTCGTGCTCATGAATCCACTCCGTGTCTTGGATCAACGAGAATATGTCCACATTGGTCCAAAACTGCCAGACGCTACATAAAGGAATCGTCAGGAACTGCGGTTGCTCATGAGGAAGCACGACATTCCGCAGAGTGATGAGCGGTCTCGACCAGAAGGCTTTTAAATGGGTATTCGGATGATTCACTCCTGGTGGAGGAGATGAAGTTCAGAGCCTCGCTGGCGTGTTTTGTGTGCTTTGCCTTGGTGCTGGGCTGCATCGGTCCCCAGTATGGGGTGCAAGCTCAAACGAACTGGACGAAATACCCCGGCAATCCCGTGGTTACACACGGCCCCGACTTCGCCTGGGACTGGTTCGTTATGCATCCCAATGTTTTGGAGGAGCCCACGGGCTACAAGATGTGGTTCACCGCCATGACATTGACGATGGGGATGGAGCAGAGGATGAGGATAGGACTTGCCACCGCCCCGGACAAGGTGATGTGGACCAAGCATCCATCAAACCCCATCATGGACGTTGGCCCCCCAGGAAGCTGGGAAGAGGTTGGTGCTCTGGCACCCTGGGTCCTGCCAGACATCACCGGCTACAAGATGTGGTACACGGGAATGGACATCGCCATGTATCCCCAGATAGGCTATGCCATATCCACAGACGGGGTGACCTGGACGAGACATCCTGGGAACCCCGTTCTCACTCCTGGTGCCCCAGGTGAGTGGGATGGAAATGCGACAACGTACGCGTCCGTTCGCTATCTTGGCGGCGTCTATCACGCATGGTATACCGGTCAGGGTGCGGACGGACTCCTCCGGATTGGGTATGCCACGTCGACCGACGGAATCGCTTGGGCGAAATACGGCGGCAATCCAGTACTTGATGTCGGTGCTCCAGGCGAATGGGACTCCGATGGTGTTGCAGCGCCATGTGTGTTGGTCAACGGTTCGAACTACGAGATATGGTACTCGGGCGTCGATGGATCCAATTACGTGCGTATCGGCTACGCCACCTCTCCCGACGGAATCAATTGGACTAGACACGTAGACAATCCCATTCTTACCGAGGGTTCTCCGGGAGACTGGGATGATCAGGGTCCAATGGGATCTAGTGTTCTGGCAACTCCGACGGGATACGACATGTGGTATGGAGGGTTGGGCTTCAGTGGGACCACTGGGATCGGATACGCGAACAGCACTTTTCCGGTCCCGCAGCCGCCCATGTTGGCGGGAGGGGAGGTGACGCCCTCTGCGGGCCCGAAGGATAGCAGGTTCACGTACAATGTGACCTACAGCGACGAGGACAACGACCCCGCCGCGCATGTGCGTGTGTGGATCAACAGGAGCGGCATTCCCTTTGACAGCAGCCCCTATGACCTGAAATTCGAGAGCTGGAAGGGCACTCCTGGAGACTGGATAGCGGGGGCCAACTACTCTCTCTCGGTCAATCTCTACTCGGAGGGGAGCGACTACACCTTCGCGTTCAGCGCCTCGGACGGCAAGGATACCGTCTTCCTTCCTGAGCGAGCGGGTCCCGAAGTGACCGGGCTGTTCGGAGTCGAGAAGATCGTGTTTCATTCCATGCGCACCGGGAACTGGGACATCTGGAAGATAGACGCCGATGGAAGCGATCTGGTCCAACTGACGACCGTCTCGTTTGAAGACAGGTTCCCCGGCTGGTCGCCCGGCGCAGAGGGGATCACGTATGCAAACTGGAATGGGACGGACTATGACGTCTGGGTGATGGACGCTAACGGCAGCAACAAGACTCAGCTGACCACGCACCCGAGCGATGACACCGATCCCGCGTGGTCACCGGACGGCACCAGGATAGCGTTCACATCGAGCCGGGACGGCGATTTCGACATCTGGGTCATGGACTCGGACGGGGCCGACAAGGTCCAGCTCACGACGAACGTCAGCGAGGACACACAGCCCACCTGGTCCCCCGACGGTTCGAGGATAGCCTTCGCGAGCGACAGGTTGGGCCGGAACATCTGGGTGATGGACGCGGACGGGAGCAACCAGACGGAAATCCAATCAGACTCCGGCTGGGACATCTGGCCTGCCTGGTCTCCGGACGGGACGAGAATCGCCTTAACTGGGGACAGAATCGATGAAGGCTATGACATCTGGACGATGGGCCCGGACGGCGGAAACCAGACGCAGCTTACATTCAATCTCGGTGAGGACTCATGTCCTTGTTGGTCTCCCGACAGCAGCAGAATCGCCTACAACTCTTTCCTGTCGGGATATGGGGAGATCTGGATCATGGATCGTGATGGCGGCAATCAGACGCAGATCACCTCGAATACTGCTCTCGATATCTGTCCGGACATGACCATCATACCCGATGACACACCCCCACTGCCGCCGGTTCTGCAGAGTGCGATCCTGGTTGGGGGAAGTCACGAGGATATTTCCATCACGTGGAATGCCGCGGCGGACGATAGCCAGCCCGGCGGGACGGTGATGTACGAGGTCTGGCGGGCGACGGGCTATGCCGGCCCGTACTCGTATCTTGATGAGGTCGTCGCTGACGGCTCTCCGAGCTACACCTACGTCGATTCAGGAGCCGGGCATGGTGACCCGAGCAGCTACTTCTACAGAGTCCATTCCGTGGATGAAATGGCGAGGTCGAACGTGACAGATGAGACTGCCGGCAAGTTCGTGAGACAGCTGTCCGCGGGAATCAATTTCATATCGGTCCCGTTGATGCAGGTCGACGAGAGCCTGGAGGCGGTCCTTCAGACGTTGACGTTTGACAGGGCGTGGTTCTACGACCCTGCCGGAGAGGAGTGGAGATACTATGCGAGGCAGCGGCCGTACAAGACAGACCTTGACACTATGAACCGCGCAATGGGATTGTGGGTGAACGTGACGGTGGGCTCCGACCTCACCGTGGCGGGCATGGTCCCTGCCAACACGACCATTCAGCTACGCAGCGGATGGAATCTCGTCGGATTCCCGTCCTTCAATCTCACATACACGGTCGCGGACCTGAGGGCTGCGACTGGCGCGACAAGGGTGGAGGGGTACTACGCTCCCGGACTTCCGTACTGCCTGAGAGTCTTCGAGGGCTTCGATGTGCTTCAGGCAGGATATGCGTACTGGGTGAAGGTGGAAGCGGACGTGGACTGGACAGTCCATTCGTAACGCTACTTCCTCTGGCGCTCGATCATACCCATGAGGAGCATGCTACCAAGGAGCACCCGGCGGTCGAAGTCCGGCGGCAGATTCAGGCCCTGGAGGTCCCAGATGTCCCCGATGATCTTGAACTGCTGGTTGACCGTCGCAACCGGCAAGCCGTTCAGCACGAAGGCCATCTTCTCGGGGATCAGCGACCCTCCGGGAATGTACTTCCTGGCCAGACCGCGTCCCTTCTCCTCATACAACCCGCCGACGAGTTGCCTGTGGGCGTTGAGGACCTCCCACTCGTCTCTCACGAACGTCGAGGACAGGGCCTTCCTCCTGATATAGCCCAGCGCCGCGTTCGTCTGAGAGTCGATGACCGCGAAGGTGGCCCATAGATCGAGTATCTGCTGCTGTTTGATCCTGAAGAGCTCCTTCTTCATCTTCTCGTCGGTGAAGACCCTGATGTCCTCCTTCAGCCTGAACATCTTC